>DOJM01000081.1:1586-6769 GCA_003529225.1 Paenibacillus sp. | reverse complement strand
GCACACTTGTCCCTCTGCCAGCTCCAGCCTCTTCGGTTACAGTCTTCTCCATGGACTCAAGCTCCTCGAGTTGCTTTAACGGATTTAGCGCAGGTAATGGATTTCCCTCCTCCGAGGAATTTTCAGTAGTCTGAAGTTCCCATCTGCCCTCTTTTTTTTCTAACTGACTGTAATAAGGTTTCAGAGCATATGCGCTATTCTTTAAGTCTTTAACGCCGTCAGCTGCTGTTTTTCGGGTCATGGATTTATCTGGAAGAAGCGTGTACAACTTAACCTTTTTATGATCCTCCACTGTGCCTCCGTAGAAGCGTAAGGATTCAGGAACCGTTGTTCCCCCTCGTTTCAGCATATTCGCCCCTTCAAAAACAACCTCATCACTTCCAGCCATCCCAGCCAACGCCAAACTTAAATCTTCCTTCGCAGGTTTATCTCTTATGACGCTACATCCGCTACATAACAGGCAATACAGTGTCAGAACTAGAGGGACTCCCCCCTTAAGTAATAATAGCTTTCTCACGGACCTCAGGCCTTTCTCGGAGTATTTAACTTAAGTACAACCCACGTATAGGGTTCTCCCTTCCTGCAAGCCTTATACCGCAATTAGAGCCAGAATAACTGTGCAGATAAAAAAGAACCCATGAGGCTTACCTCACAGGTTCTTAATATTGCTATCATTTTCTTTGGTATCAAAAACAACTTGGTTCCGACCATTATTCTTAGCTTTATACAGCGCCATATCCGCCCGATAAAATAATGACTCAACACTTACNNGTTACACTAGGTTCAGTTTCTTCCATAACGCGTTTGCGTATACGCTCAGCTACATAACCCGCCTGCTGCATTCCCATTAACGGTAAATAAACGGAGAGCTCCTCCCCACCCCACCTCGCGGCAATATCACCTTGACGGATGGAAGATTTAACAATTTCACTAACCTCTTTTAGAATCTTATCGCCTTTTTGATGACCATAGGTATCATTCACGATCTTGAACTGATCAATATCCACAACAATTAAACAACCGCAGAAGTCCGTAGACTGTCTTTCTTTTATCTCTTCGTCCAAATAATGACGAGCATAGAGACCTGTTAGGCTATCTCTATTCGCAAGACGTCTGACTTCAGCATGTAGCCTGGCGTTACCTACTGCTAGACCTATATGTCCCGCCATCGCCTGCAATAGCCTGTAGTTGTCATAGGAAAAATAATGAGAATCTCGATGTGCCAACATAATCGCCCCTCGCACTTCTCCACCCACACTAAGAGGTGTGGCAATCAGCGACTGCGAACCGGTAGCATTCATTAGTCGGGAAGTTGTCTTAGGATTATCTATGTAGTCAGACATGATCAGTGACTCCCCTGTGGAATACACCTTTCCACCTAAACCTGCCCCTACTTCTAATACTTCATTCTGCAATGAGGAATGGTTGCAGGCTATAACTTCTAGGCCACCCTTTTCCTCATTCATATGTAAGATACAGCAGTAATCTGCACCAAACATTTCAAGTAGCTCTTCAAACGCAAATTGAAAAATATCACCTAAACGCAAGCTTTGGTTCAAACGCTGGGTAAGCTCATTACTCATGCGAAGCTCACGGATTAGCTGATTGGAGCGCTCATAAAGCTTGGCATTCTCAAAAGCAGTCCCTGCCGTATCGGCTACCATTGTGAGAAACCGTAAATCAACGTCAGGGAAGATTGGATTATCCATCACCATATGGAACACCCCATAAACCCCCTGCTTCCCCCCTAACGGAAGTCCTATTTCTACATTTCGGTGATCTTCATCACTAGTGTGCAGTGCAACACGTCCATCCTTGAACGCCCTGGCACAGACATCATCACTGGACATATGGAAAGGTAAGGGTTTGACCTGCGGATGAGTGCTGCGATGATCTTGTGACATATACAGGTCGAGTCTGGCTCCAGGATACATCGCAGAGATGCTATCAATGACTTCCGAAAGTACAGCATCCACATCAATATTGTCATGCATCCGCTGGACAATCTGAAATAACAATGAACGACGATTGCTTTCACGTTCTGCATGAATATGGGTACTTGCAAGATCAGCTACAAATATATGTTCAAATTTATGATAAAAACAGGTACGGTAATGCAGCGACATGGCTTCTGCAGTATCTCGTCCGCCCATTTCATATCGCTGGGTAGGCATTGAACAGCCCAAAAATGCAAAAATTTCATTGTCGACGCGAGTGAATAGCGGTATGGTAAAAAAACTCAGAGCCTTACCTTCTACGGTTAACTGAACGGCAGAGATTGTTTCTGAAATCAAGCTAGAAGCCGCTGCCTGTTCCCACCGCTGTATCCATAGTTCTTGTTGATCCAAAATATTGTTTAAATATTTACCTTCAAAATTCAGTACACACCATTCCCATGATCTGGAGAATGGAAGGACATCGAGCCCACCAAACCATTCATTGAAACTGTCTGCAATCAGATTTGCTAGATACGGGAAGTCATGCGTTACTATTTCCGTTTCCCTAAGCCAGGCGGTGGGATCTTCGGAATCTCTACTAGCGTGTATATTGTCCTGTAACAGCATACGGCTGTCTTTATGGACGTATGCTTTCTGCTCTGACATAACGAAGATCCCCTTTACATCTTGATTAAGAAAACTATCTTCCCTAGTAACTACTAATTAACTATATTTTACTCCCTTTCTTTGTGCATTGCATTATATTTTCATCATTTCCGGGACTTTTTTTTAGGACCAAAGAACTATCGACAAAGATTGACAAAAACTCTTTTAATAAGCGCTTGACTTTATATACTGTATTCATATAATATTTATTGTTGAACAAGACTGTAACAAGTCTTACTTGGGCGTAACGTTGTGTCACCCTCACGCATTTCGTTACTGCCAGGGCAGCGGCTGAACTTCCCTGGCAGTGTGGAAGCCATTAATGCTAATCACGGATACGAAATGCGGCGCAAATAGGCCCTACCCTGAAATTTCAATTATAAAGGAGTCTACTATAACATGGCACGTTACACCGGACCTAAATTCAAACTCAGCCGCCGTCTGGGCATTTCCCTTAGCGGTACAGGAAAAGACTTGAAACGCCCTTTTCCACCAGGACAACACGGAGCTAACCAACGCAGAAAAGTAAGTAACTACGGAATGCAGCTTTTGGAAAAACAAAAACTGCGTCACATGTATGGTTTGGGAGAGAAACAATTCAAAACTCTCTTCACTAAAGCACAAAAGCTTCCAGGTCTTGCGGGCGAAAACTTCATGTTCTTGCTTGAAAGCCGCTTGGACAACCTAGTTTACCGTCTTGGATTTGCTAACTCCCGTGCTGGTGCACGTCAGTTGGTATCCCACGGACACGTAACTGTTAACGGCAAAAAAGTTGACATCGCTTCTTACCGTGTAAGCTTGGGCGACGTTATCGGTCTTCGCGAAAGAAGCCAAAGCATGGCTTCCATCAAAGAAGCTCTTGCTAACCGTTCCCACCTTCCAGCTTACCTGGAATATGCTGAAGGATCTTTCGAAGGTAAATACATTCGTTTGCCAGAACGTTCCGAGCTTTCCCAGGATATCGATGAGAAACAAATCGTCGAGTTCTACAACCGTTAATATCTCGCTTATAGCGAGTATGGCCAAAGCCTCCGGATTTATCCGGAGGCTTTTTGTTATTCTAATAGGTAATGAACACTCCGACTGCATTCAAAATCGCCAATTTGTGCTATAATAATTCCGTTAAAAGGAGGAATTATCGTCGATGGTTCAAGAGAACAAGAAAAAAAACGTAAAGAAGCCTTCACCCCGCAGATCTGGGCTTAGCAGGTTCGGTTCTGTAGTTAAGTGGATGTTTATTCTTGGCATAATAGGCATTCTGTTCGTCGGTGGTGCAGCAGCAGGATATGTCACTTCCATGGTGAAAGATGAACCTGTTCGCTCTGAGGAAATGATTCAACAGCAAGTCGGACAAAATGCGATCACCGGATTCGCATACTTCCGTGATGGCGCACCGATCGGCCAGCTTCGTACAGAAGAAGATCGAAGGCTCATTCAATACAACGACATCCCCCAGATTATTATTGATGCAGTTCTCGCTATAGAGGACAATAATTTCAATGAGCATAATGGTGTGGATTTCAAAGGCACCTTACGTGCCGTCAAACAAAAGATATTAAATGAATCCGTTCAGACCGGAGGCAGTACACTTACTCAGCAGCTTGCAAGACGTGTATTTCTCAATCTGGATCGAACGGAAGATCGCAAAGCAAAAGAAATTCTACTTTCACTTAGACTAGAGCGCTTCTTGACCAAGCAAGAGATTTTAACGGCTTATCTGAACAAGGTTCCGTTCGGTAATGGCTCGAATGGCTATAACGTATTTGGGATTAAAGCTGCATCCAAAGGTATATTCGGTCTGGATGATCTAGACAAGTTGAATATTGCCCAAGCGGCGTATTTGGCTGGTCTTCCACAGCTCCCATCCGCATATTCAGCATTCAATGGCGTTGGAGAATTCAACGCAAAGGCGTTCAATAGAGCTATGGATCGTCAACAGCTTGTACTTCGTCGTATGCTAGAGGAGAACAAGATCACTACCTCCCAATATGATGAAGCACTCAAGTTTGATATTAAAAGTTCTCTCGCTCCTCACACTAAGAAAGCCTATGCTACATATCCATACCTAATGATGGAGACGGAGCGTAAAGCAGCTGAGATTCTTTTGTCACTAAATGAAAAGAATAACAGTACAGCTGATACCACTAGCTCTAGTGATAATGCCGTACTTCTTGAGGAAGCAAGACAACAGTTAATGACTGGCGGTTACCGAGTCTATACCACAATCGATAAGAAAGTATACAGTGCAATGCACAGTATTTCCGAAGATAGTAGTAACTTCACCAAGAACAGCAAAACAAAAGGTATTGAACAGACGGCTGGCATATTGATCAACAACAAGAGCGGAGCCATTCTAGGTATGATTGAGGGCCGCGATTTTAATATCGAGCAAATGAACTACGCAACCCAAATGGTCCGGCAACCCGGCTCAACGATGAAGCCGATTTCAGCATACTTACCTGCCTTAGATGCAGGACTGATTCAACCTGCTGGAATCTTAGATGATGCTCCAATCATTTTGAAGGATGGCGGGAAAGGCTTCCATATCCCTAAAAATGCTAACAATCGCTATCAAGGTTT
>DOJM01000081.1:0-1518 GCA_003529225.1 Paenibacillus sp. | reverse complement strand
TCACTACACTCACCGAAGATGACTACAGAGCGCAGACTGGGGTTATAGGTGGTCTTCGATACGGTACATCCGTTGAAGAATTAACCAACGCCTATTCCGCCATTGGCAATAAGGGAGCATTTAATGATGCTTATATGATTGAGAAGATTGNNATCAGCACAAGGTTAACCCTGAACAAGTATTCTCTGAGCAAACTGCTTATCTAATGACCGATATGCTGCGTACAGTAATCACAGAAGGTACTGCAAGTACAGTAAGAAGAAATTATAAACACTTTAAAGACGTTCCGATTGTAGGTAAAACTGGTTCCACTCAGAACTATGGCGATGTCTGGTTCATGGGCTACACCCCTGATGTCACACTTGGCATGTGGGTTGGTTATAAGGAACAAATCAATACCCTTACAGGTGATACACAAAAACGACAAGCACAGACCTTATGGGCTAAAGTCATGAATGCTGTTATCGATAAGCAGCCAGACTTGTTCGTTACAGACAAATTCACACAACCTGAAGGAATTACCAAAAAGACAGTTTCCGCATACAGCGGTAAGCTGCCGACGGCTCTAACTGACAAATTCACAACGGATCTTTTCAATGCGAAATATGTACCTAAAGAGAGCGACGATGGGATTTCCAAAGCCAAGTATATTACTTACAATGGCGTCAACTACATCCCTCTCGAAGGTACACCGGAGGATTTCCTGAAAGAAAAAATCGTCGTTAAACGTGATAAGCCGATTCAGGAATTAGTTAAGGAGCTCTTGGCAGCCTTCCCTAAGATGAAAGAGCATAAATCACTGGAGTATTATATGCCAGCCGATGCTAAGACAGATTTCCCTACTGAAGTCGATCCACGCGTGGACGATGGTACTTCGCCTTCTGCTCCTAGAAATGTAAGTGTCTCTTACAGCACTGGAAAAGCTGTGATCAACTTCTCCCCAAGCGGCTCTCCAGATGTAGTAGGGTACCGCTTATACCGTTCTTTAAACGGCGGGTCTTTCCAGAAGCAAGCTGTAATTATGGCTGACGAGAGCAAGGTATTCTCGCCAGGAACGCCTGCGAGTGCCAATGCAACATTCTATGTCAGTGCTGTTGATGTCGGAGGTAATGAGACAGCTTCTAGTAGCGTTGCTGGAGGCACTACACCAACTCCGGAAGCAACACCAACTCCAGATCAGCAACCGGAGACAACGCCTCCTACAGGCTCTGAGAGTACACCAGGAGAGGATATCGAGATTCCTGGAACCATTCTACCTACACCTACTTCAACGCCATCTGGCGAAGGTAGCAGTATCGGAAACAGTAATAGTGGTACAGCCGGCAATACGACNNCACCGTTCCCTTGAATTCATAAGGGAACGGTGTTTTTTTTATGATCCATTCTAATCTTCTATCGTTGATAAATCGCCAGTTGGGAGATGAAGCTCCCAAGCCTTTAATACACGCCGCATGATTTTACCTGATCGTGTCTTAGGAAGTTTATCCTTAAATTCGATCTCTCTCGGCGCAGCATGCG
>DOJM01000080.1 GCA_003529225.1 Paenibacillus sp. | reverse complement strand
GCCCCGCACCAGCAGCAGTTTCTTCGGCGCTCATACTCGCGCCACCCGGCATAGCCCCGCTCTTATCCATCGAGGTAGCCCGACTCTTATCTGCATGTATAGCACTATCCAATGCCCCATCCTTATTCAAATTCAAGGCATTACCCTGAATCTCAACTTCACTGGAACGGATAAGATTATTCACCGCACTATCCGCTTGAGCGTTTAAAGCACGATTTAGAGCACCGGATGTCATGGCAGGTGTTGATTTACCAGCCATAGAATCTGTAACAATACCACCCTTCGAGATTTGAGCTCCTTCACCTGCCTCATCAACTACAACTGGCTTGCTAGTTCCAATCCCCGTTTCATTATCAGAAGCTATGTTAAGAGTCACCTTGACTGGCGCACCTTGTTCAACCGGTTTCAGAGCACCTTCAGCTGCTCCTTCCGAAAGAGCGGTACTTCCGCTTGCGGTAGTACCTTCAGCAGTTTTAGTTGTAGCTTGTCCATTTCCTTTAGCCGCCAATTGTTTAGGGTCCGCTTCTATAGCGTCACCCTCTACAACGCCCATGTTATTCCTACTTCCAGCACCTGCAGTTACCGAAGGTTCGAGTTTTCCAGTACTTGTACCCATTCCAGATTTAGATTCTGCTGTTATTGGTTCTTCATTAGCCATTTGACCTGCCCATATTGTAATCTGATCTTCCAGTGCTGATAAAAGCTGATGCAGCTGCGGGCCAAATACAGCCTGTTGCAATCCTTTCACACTCTCAGCTGTAACGGGGAGTCCCCGCTTTACAGAAATGACAGCTGCGTCAAGCCACTCTGAAGCAGGCACACCAGCTGGTTTTGCACTCATTACGGCATCCAGCAAAGCCGCTGTCTCTTTTGTAAGCGGAACGCCTCCTGCTTGCATCGCTAGTACGATTTCTCGGCCTGCTTTGGAATCAGTTAATCCTAGCGACTCCAAGGCCTCACCCATGCTTTGAGGAGTGACTAACGCCGTTTCACCGAGGGAGACCGGCTTCAATACGGGTAATCCGCCTTCTCCGGGTGATCCAACCTGTAAGTTCATGGTTTCTCCAGGCAGTAGTGGTGTTTCTAATTCTGCACGAACAGGTGTACCTTGGATTTGCACAACTGCTTCTTTGCCTGAATCCGNNAACTTGTCCTTCTTTTAACTCTAAAGACTTCGCCGCACCCGGTTTTTGATCTCCAAGCAATCCACGGATCAATGTTCCGATATTCATACCGTTACTCCTCCCTCCATTTTCTCTCTTCTTACTATATCGGTAATCACCCTACTTTTTTAAGCATTGCTTCTAGAATAACGTTTGCTGCTCCGCTAGAATCCGCCCAATAAAACTGCGTCGATGCATAGGTGTTGGACCTAAAGCCGTAATTTGTTCCCGGTGAAGCTTGGTCGCGTAACCTTTATGTATCGCAATCCCATAATCAGGGTATGATTCCTCCCAAAGACCTTCACACAGCCTGTCGCGTGTCACTTTAGCAATAATCGAAGCTGCTGCAATGGACTGACTATTAGCATCTCCTTTAATAATTGCCCGTTNNGCATATAGTCAGGAGTGTGTTCTAGACTCTCTACCGCCTTTTTCATGGCCAAGCGTGAAGCTTGCTTGATATTAATCTCATCAATGACAGTAGAGTCTACATGCCCCACCCCTACCGCCAGTGCTTGCTCCATTATAATCTCGTATAGAGCATCTCTCTTTTTAGCTGTAAGTTTTTTGGAATCATTAACTCCATCAATAATAAGCCCTTCTGGCAAAATCACCGCTGCTGCGACGACATCCCCAAACAAGCAACCTCTTCCTACTTCATCTACGCCTGCTATTCGGCGATAAGACTGTTCCCAGCCTTCTTTTTCATAGGCCAACATATCTAACGAACTCACTAATTTGTCACCGCCAATTATGAATTATTCTATGATTATATAAGTCAGCTTATCATAGTAAAGCTTACATGGTCATCTTAAAATAGACGTTCCAATTTGATCCATTCCATAAAATATCCCCACACAATGTGACTTAGCTTGATGCCTACTCAGGTACTTTGTCGGATTTCCAAATATATCCTTTCTGATACATAAAAAAAGAGCCTCCGAAATTTCGGATGGCTCTTCCATACCTATCCCATTAAACGCAGAATTCACGCCATTTAAGGAGTTTCTAACGTAAAACGTCCAAGCTTACCTGCCCGTAGCTCATGCAACAAGGCCCGCGAGGCTTTTTCCAGATCTACGCGTCCACCGCTAATCAGACAACCGCGTTTACGACCCACGGCTTCCATAACAGCTACGATCTCATCTGGATTCTCCAGATCCTCAGGAAGATTCTCAATGCCAAAGCGTTCTTGAAATCTAGATCCGTAGTCCTTCACCAAATATTTCACTGCATAAAAGCCGATGTCCTCAACATTCAGGATTTCTTCCTTTATTGCACCCGTTACCGCTAGGCGATAACCAACTTCTTGGTCCTCAAACTTCGGCCATAGAATACCTGGAGTATCCAGAAGCTCCAAATTACCGGCTGTCTTAATCCATTGTTGACCCTTGGTTACCCCTGGGCGGTCACCAGTAGCAGCGATACTCTTACCAGCCATCCGGTTAATAAGTGTTGATTTACCGACGTTAGGAATACCAACGATCAATGCACGCATCGCTCGCGGATTCATTCCTCTTGCAATCTGCCGGTCAATCTTCTCTTTTAGCAGCAGCTTGACTTGCTCTGGAATATCCTTTACACCTGTTCCAGTAGATGCATCAACAGGATAAGCAACATGCCCTTGTGCCTTGAAGTACGCCAGCCACTTCCGTGTAATTTCCGGATCTGCCAGATCCGCTTTGTTCAAAATAATCAATCTTGGCTTGTCCCGCAAAATATCGTCAATCATCGGATTGCGGCTGGAAAGCGGCAGACGGGAATCGAGCAATTCTATTGCAACATCAATCAGCTTCAGCTTATCCTCGATTTGCCGCCTAGCCTTCGTCATATGACCAGGAAACCATTGAATGGCCATTGCCGTCACCTCCTTTGACTTCTGTCAACTTAATGGTTAATCAGTGAAATATCCTTTATCGGCCAGAAGATTAAATCTGCACGGCCCACAATATCCCCCAGAGGTACATAACCGATCATTCGGCTATCCGNNGATTATCCCCCATAGCGAACACATGTCCTTCAGGTACAGTACCATCCGGGAACTCTTCATTAGGGAAATCTTTATTATTATACAGAGCGTTGATACTATGCTTTGCATCAATTGCATCTTGGATATAAGTCTCATTAACAACTTCACCGTTAACTGTAACTACATCCCCTTCTACTTTCACAGTATCTCCAGCCACACCGATTACACGTTTAATAAAATCTCTACCCTCAGATGGCACGTGGAATACTATAACCTCGCCCCGCTGCGGAGATCTAATATCGTACAAAATCTCATTTACGATAACACGTTCACCAGTATGGAAATTAGGCTTCATGGAAGGTCCATCTACAATAAAAGGCTTGAATAAAAGCCAGCGAATCAGAAAAACC
>DOJM01000083.1:6907-7077 GCA_003529225.1 Paenibacillus sp. | reverse complement strand
TACCATTTTGATGCTGGAACCTGGAGTCTGATGAACGGAAGTATCAGCGCAGGGGAACCTCAAGCAGACAGTGTGACGTTTCGCGTAAATGTTCCAGCGTCTACTCCGGCAAGCGGACCTGTCTATCTCACCGGGTCCTTTAACACATGGAACGTAGCGGATCCAGCCTA
>DOJM01000083.1:5984-6866 GCA_003529225.1 Paenibacillus sp. | reverse complement strand
AGTTACGCGGGGCGCTTGGACTAATGTGGAGGAAAACTCGAACGGATCGGACATTTCCAATCGAACACTTACTCCAGCAGGCGGCGCACAAACAGTGAATCTGACCGTGCAGCGTTGGAAAGATCTATAAGTTGCTATTCGAGTGGATCATAATACCTTTCACATGACAAGGAGCGGCCCCCGTGTGGGGCCGCTCCTTGGTAAGTAGTACGAAGCTTTTTCATTGCAGAAGATACAATAGAA
Source organism: Paenibacillus sp. (assembly GCA_003529225.1). Taxonomy (GTDB): domain Bacteria; phylum Bacillota; class Bacilli; order Paenibacillales; family Paenibacillaceae; genus Paenibacillus_AQ; species Paenibacillus_AQ pseudetheri. The sequence continues at coordinate 6,623 of DOJM01000083.1, read as the reverse complement.
AAGTAGTCCAATTACGAAGTTGCTCCAGAGAATCCAGTTCTCATCGTGGATTCACGAGGAATTAGTTCTGGCTCTAGTAGCAAATGCTTGTGGGGCGTATCATTGCCACGAATGCGCTCCATCAGCAGCTGCCCTGAAGATACACCCAGCTTGAACGTATCGATATTAAGCGAAGTTAAAGGAGGTGTTGTATAACGGGACAGCGGATATTCATCGAAAGCGGCGNNGAGTGCTTTTGCGGCTTGAAGTACCCCAAAGGCTACATAACTGTTCATACACACTACAGAGTCTGGCCGTTCTTCACGCTGCAAAAGCTCAAGTGCAGCATGATAGCTATCATGTTCATCAGCCTTGCAGTTAATGATCCATTGCTGAGGAACGGTAAGGTCAGCCTGTTGTAATGCGCTTAAGTATCCACCTAAGCGATGGGTATAAATTTTTTCTTGCTGCTGCCCGCCTATGAAGGCTATCTTTGAATAACCTTGTTCGATGAGATGCTCGGTCAGCATGTTGCCGCCTGCTTCATTATCGAAATCAACCCAACTCCCGGGGGGCATAATCTCTCCAATGGAGATGTAAGGAAACTCCAGTTGATTCAGTTCTTCAGATAGATCTTCAGTCAGCACGGAGTTGTTGGCA
>DOJM01000083.1:2568-5888 GCA_003529225.1 Paenibacillus sp. | reverse complement strand
TGTCTAGCTAACCCAGTAGCGATACTGCTTGGCGTGTAGTTCATTTGCTTCATAATCTCTCGAACCTTTTGTTTTGTTTCCTGTGATATTTTTGGGGAATCATTTAGTACTTTAGATACAGTAGATTTAGCCACATTGGCTTCTTTAGCAATATCAGAAAGCGTTACTTTCATCGTCGTCCCTCATAACTTGAAAACGGTATTTGTAACCATAATAACACAAATTTAGCAGTCTCTCTAATGATGTATGAACAGATAGATAGAACGATAAAAGTATAGAAGGAGTCCATAAGTTATGCCTCAATCATGGTTTGTATATCATACAAGTGAAGATCCATTTGCCTATCCTGTAGGTACAGGGACCCTGAAGCTCAGATTATTTACACAAGCTGGACAGCAATTATCCTGTACCGTAATCCACTCGGATCGTTATGATTCTCCGGGTCAAGAAGTTCCTTTGCAGATGGAGCGGATTGGGTCGGCCGGTATTTATGAGATTCATGAAGCAATTATTCAGACCAGCACTAGAAGAAGCAGATATCTATTTCATATAGCGAATGCTGCGGGGCAGTATGTCTGGTATGGAGAGAGGGGGGCATCGGAGAATCGGGAACGTGCAGGTTCTTTTCAATATGCATACCTTCATCATTCTGAGGCTTTGAAGCTACCTTCATGGAGCAAGGATGCGGTGATCTATCAAATTTATCCTAGCAGCTATAATGGTGGAACTCTAAAAGGCATTACGGATAAAATACCCTATCTACAGCAGCTTGGTGTGAACACTATTTACATGACGCCTGTATTTGAGTCTCCTTCCGAGCATAAATATAACACCTCCGATTATTATAAGATCGACCCTGCATTTGGTGATGTAGATGGATTGAAGACGCTAGTCAGTGAGGCACATCGTCATGGAATTAAGGTCATTTTGGATGCCGTGTTTAATCATTCGGGAGATCAATTCTTTGCTTTTAAAGATGTGATGGAAAAAGGCGAGCAGTCTCCATTTAAAGATTGGTTCTTTATTCGTTCTTTTCCCGTTACACAGACGCCTGCCCCGAATTATGAGACATTCGCTAAAGCTGAAGCGCATATGCCTAAGCTGAATATGGATCATCCCGAGACGGCAGATTATATGATTGAAGTTGCCAAGTATTGGATTCGTGAAACAGAAATAGACGGCTGGCGTCTTGATGTAGCGAATGAGGTCAACCCGGCTTTTTGGTCCCGGTTTCGGCAAGAGCTCAAGTCTGAATTTCCTGAAATTCTACTCATTGGAGAGATAATGCATGCTTCTGGGCCTTGGCTTAGAGGGGATCAATTCGATGGTGGCATGAATTATGTCCTTCGGGATGCCGTGCTGGAATTCTTTGCAGAGCAGTCAACAGGGCCAGATCGCTTTATGGAGCAAGTACTCCATCAGGAGGCGTTGTATAATGACCAGGCGAATTCGGCTATGTTTCAATTGATTGGCAGTCATGATACGTTGCGCTTTCTTACAGCGTGTAAGGAGGGGGGACGTGGCTGGGACCGCGAGAGTACGGCAATAAAGCGCATGAGGTTGGCAGTTTTTTTTCAGATGACTTATATCGGTATTCCGATGATCTATTATGGGGATGAGGTTGGGATGGAAGGAGCTACGGACCCTCACTGTAGAAAAGCTATGATATGGCAAGAGCAAGCTCAGAATACAGCGCTGCTGAAGTGGTATCAAGAGCTCATTTTCCTAAGAAAAGGCTGTGATATTCTACAAAAAGGTAAGTTTCGTCCTTGGTTCACGGATGAAGTCCGTAATGCTTTCGGTTATACACGGGGGATGGGTCAAGAAAAGATAGGTTTCATTATCAATAATTCTCCGAACGTGTACGAGCTTGAGCTTGATGCCTATCGTTCGGATAAGAACTTGCTAACCGATTTACTGTCAGGAGCTACTTTTAAAAGTACTAACAAGCTTATAGTGAGCATTGAACCTTTTGGCTGTTTAATGTTGTACTAAAATAGAATAAGGCCTCTCTCCAAAAGAAGGGGCCTTATTCATCAAGAAACGGGTATCATCTCCAAAGGAGGGCGAAGCCGTTTCCTTTTTAAAATATAAGGAAGTATAAGTTTTACGCTATACATTATCCTTATATTTCTCGCATAAACGCTTACGTCCTTTAGGGATGCTGAAGGCGTTTTTCCTTGTTTGTAGCACTTTTTTTATTTTTATTCTTTAAGTCTCTATTCTCCTGATTCTCCCATTGTTTTAGTAACGGAAAAGGGTCAAAAGCCCATTCAGTAATCCCTCGGTCACGGTAGATGCCAAAATGTAGATGTGGCGGGAATTTCCCTTGTGTTCCTGGGTTTCCGTAACCTGAGCTGCCAACCCAGCCAATGATTTCACCTGGTGAGACGATATCTCCACGAGAAATGGATTTGTTATACCCAGATAAATGGGCGTAATAATGGTAACGGTTCTCGATATCTCGAATTCCAATTCTCCAGCCACCGTAGCGGTTCCAGCCTTTAGTTTCCACTAAGCCAAAGCAGGTGCTGCGTACCGGCATACCTTGCGGTGCAAAGAGGTCAGTCCCTTCGTGGATACGTGCCCCACCCCAGCTTCTGCCGGTTCCCCAAGTGCTACGATAAGAATAAGAATTACTTAAGGGAAGTGGAAAAGCATTACCTGATAAGTCAAGCCGCCCAAAATGTTCATATAGCTTGGCGAACTGAGCTATGCGCTGAGAGGCACGGCCATTGTGATAATACTCCCAAATGCCAATGTTGAAATCATTAGCTGAATCACCATATTTCTGCAAGTGTCTAGCCATACTATATAGAACATCAGCATCATTCCCTGGATCGGCGATTCCATCTCCTGAGCCATCACGGCCGAAGCCGTTAAAGAAAGTGATGGATTCAGGAGAAGTATCCTCCTGATCCGGGTTGAGCGGACCGGACCATACGGGTGCTGGAATCATGATTCCTGTAAGACGGTTGGTGACGGGTTTGTCTGAAGCCCCTTTTTTGGCGATGGTGCGTTCATATTGATCAATGGCTGCGAATCTAAACCAAGGGATTCCAGTGGCTGCACTCAGTTGATCATAAATTCCCCTACGGGCAGACCATATAGATTCCTTGCTAGCATTAACAGGATTGCCGCTGCTTTCCACCGGTTGGACTGTAGCCTGTACTGCAGCTGCTGGAACGGGAAGGCCTAAACCACCCCAAAGAATAGCAGCCGCGGACAGGCATAACATAGTTCTCCGGTTATTATTATTCTTAAATAGGGCCAGCAAGATAAGAGCCTCCTTTTGTCCGGGCTTAGAATTGAATATAGGC
>DOJM01000083.1:2153-2498 GCA_003529225.1 Paenibacillus sp. | reverse complement strand
GCCCTGCATATTTCACAAAAACAGGCAATTGTAAAGCGCACATGGTATAATATGAGGCAGCATCTTTCATCTACAGCAACACATTCAGGAGGAAGCGGGGTTTATTATTTTGACGAATGAAACAGCAAAGCAGCCTAAGCCGGATTGGATTAGAATCAAGCTTACTACCGGCGATAACTATCAGGAAATCAAGAGCATGATGCGTTCTAAAACTTTACATACCGTGTGTGAAGAAGCTAGGTGTCCGAATATTTATGAATGCTGGGCAAATCGAACGGCTACCTTTATGATTCTTGGTGATATATGTACACGCGCATGCCGTTTCTGTGCTGTGAATACAGGGTT
>DOJM01000083.1:0-2026 GCA_003529225.1 Paenibacillus sp. | reverse complement strand
GGTAGCGGCAATCCGTAAACGCCTTCCGTTATGTAGTGTTGAAGTATTGATTCCAGATTTCCTGGGAGAACGGAATAGTCTAGAGATTGTTATGAACAGTAATCCGGACATTCTTAACCATAATATCGAGACGGTGGAACGGATGTCAGATCGTGTACGGGCTAAAGCGAAGTATCGCCGTTCGATGGAACTGCTGCGCAGAGCCAAGGAAATGAAACCGGATATTCCTACCAAATCAAGCATTATGCTTGGAGTCGGTGAAGAGTGGGATGAGATTTTACAAGCAATGGATGATTTACGAGCCGTAAATTGTGATATATTGACTTTAGGACAATACTTGCAGCCTTCTCCAAAGCATTTGAATGTGGAGAAATATTATCCGCCAGAGGAATTTGCGCTGCTTAAGGAAGAGGGATTGAAGCGTGGCTTTAGCCATGTGGAATCAGCCCCGCTTGTTCGCAGCTCTTATCGTGCGCATGAGCAGGTGAAATCTGCCGCTCAAGCTCGTGAGGAACGCACGGTTTCTTCTAGTTAATTTTTTATTTTTCAAGGTAGCAGGGGGCTGAAGGAGCGGAGCGATCTGAGTCTCCTACCCCTAAGTTACACATAAAAAAACGTTGATTTGAGTCATTGGAGAGAAATGTTGGAGCTGTAGGAGCGTTAGCGTTCGCCTGAAAGCTTTCCGAAGGAAAGCTAGCATCGTAAGCATACACTGTTGATTAATTTCAACCGCTGATGCGGTTCAAATAAAAGAAATTAATCAACAACAGCGACCGAAAGCCCAATATTTCTCGGAAATGACGGAATAATCAACGTACCCTCCCCACAGAAAGGCAGGCGACAAAAGGTTTGATCGTTATAGGCGGAAAAGGCTACGAACTAATGTTAGATCATAAGGATGGTTGGAATCCGGAGGCGTTTCGCGGAAGATATAGTGAAGTGCTGGAGAGATACGACTACATTATTGGTGACTGGGGTTACAGTCAGCTGCGTTTGAAAGGTTTTTATCGGGACAACCACCCAAAGGTGAATCGGGATACAGCGATTTCTGGTATGGTCGATTATATTAATGAATATTGCAATTTTGGTTGCGCATATTTTGTGTTGCATAAGTTAAAAGAGGTACCACAAGAAGGTTTGTTCAAGGATATTCTGATCAAAGAAATACCAGAGCCGAGTGAGGAAGAAGATTCGGAGCTAGAAGCTGAAGAGAATGATGGAGCGGCTATAGATAAGGAGTTCTCCTCTAAAGAAGCATCATCTAAGCAAAGTTCGAATTCATCTGCTGCATTTAAAGAGATGACTTCTGCTAAGGATAGACCTTTGAGAGAACATCAAAGCCGAAATCACCGGGGTAAGGACTCGCAAGGGAAGAAATCCAAAAAAGAATTTCAAAGCAGACCACCACAAGGTCAATCCCAAAAGCCCCAAAACACACAGAAGCCTCAAAATAACCAAAACACACAAAACACACAAAACACACAAAGCACACAAAACATAGAAAATCCACAATCATAAGATGAAAGCTGACCATAAGTAGAGTCCTTCTACGAATGAGACAGCTTTTTTCTAAATATAAGAATGTATAAGTTTCACGCTATACATTATCCTTATANNGCTTACCGTCCATTTGGGACGCCTAAGGCTGTTTTGCTTGTCAGAAATGGATATCGTACAAAAAGGCAGCAAACCCCCATTTCTGGGGAAATTGCTGCCTTTTCTTATGGATTATTTTATAGATAATTTCAACTGCTTCTGTGTAGCATTGTAACTCCACACTAGTGCCGGAAACTTCTTCTTAAAGGCATTTAATTCAATGTAGGTCTCACCACTCTGGGTTAGCGCCTCTTTGGAGGAAAGCGTAAAGCCGGTGGACGAACCTGTTCCGCTCTTTACGATGACCTTCTTGTTCTTGGCATCCCAGGTAATCTCGCCCTCGACAAGCGCAGCCAGCACAAGCGATGAAGCATAAGTTTTATCACCCTGCTTCACAAGACCAACATTACCAGCAAAAGGAATGCCATTG
>DOJM01000082.1 GCA_003529225.1 Paenibacillus sp. | reverse complement strand
CGAAGCAGCTGCTCTATAAGATCAGGGTATTTTCCCGGATGCTCTAACTTCTCTACCCAAGTATCAATGCCGTCAAAATCTGAGCCAAACATCATATGCTTCTCACCGCCGAGACTACAAACATGTTCAATGTGCTTTAACAAATCATCCATACGAGCCTTCCCGTCATCACTTACAAACCACGGATAAAAGGTCAGGCCCATTCTTCCATTCATTGCAATCAACGCTTTAATCTGTTNNAATGGGAGGCAATAAACGGACGATTACTTAAATCAGCCAACTCCCAGAACCCTGCTTGCGACAAATGCGACACATCCAGTAGCATTCCACTTTCGTTGCACCATTCTATCAGCTTTCTCCCTTTTTCCGTAAATCCACCATTACGCTTCTCTAGCACACCATCTGCTGCCCAGTTCGCATAATTCCAAGTTACACCAAGAAACCGTACTCCAAGTTCGAAACAGAGCCGAGCATAAAACAAGTTCCCTTCTAAGCCGTCTACGCCCTCCAGAGAGAGCATCGCTTGTGGAGGTGCGCCTAATAATCGATTTCCCACTTGCTCCTTCCACCGTACCCACTGAAGCCCATCTGTGTTCACTATCTTTTGCCTAAAGAGATCAATTTGCCCTAGAACATGTTCAAAGCTTGGTTTACCTCTGGTAGCAGAAAGATATATTGCAAAACATTGTAACTCCACTCCACCAGAAGCCAGCCGCTCTGCAGTAACATCTAATCGAGGATCATTGTCAAAATTAATATCCGGAGAGGCTTGCATTTTGCTTAGCACATCACAATGGAAATCCGCTACCTTAAGCTTATCAACCCTCATTTTACATCCCCACTTTCTCGCAGTTCCAGCCGTTCATTTCATTTCCAAATGCCTATTTCAGATACTATGCAATAAAACGCCAGACTATAAATCAAAAGCAAAAAACCTGTTTACAAAAGTAAACAGGTTCAATCATTCTATAGGTCTTTATCTGGGCTCAACAATCAGTTTAATCGCGGTTCGGTCTTCCCCATCAATCACTATATCAGTGAATGCAGGAATGCAGATCAAATCTACTCCACTTGGTGCAACAAATCCCCGGGCAATGGCAACTGCTTTGACTGCTTGATTCAGTGCTCCAGCTCCAATAGCTTGTAATTCGGCCGATCCACGTTCACGAAGAACACCCGCTAATGCGCCGGCGACGGAATTTGGATTGGATTTAGCTGATACTTTTAATACATCCATAGTAAGTACCTCCCCTGGGAAAATAATGGTGTTCTTCCACTACTTTAGATGTTATTCGCGAGAGAAGAAATAATTCCTTCTTTTTACGGACCACGTCTTCCAAAAACGGCATAAAAGATACTCTATTACGATATAAAAAAAATCNNCAACTCGGCGAAATTACCCGGATTAAACTATACTTTATTCTACGTTTAGCTCATAACCCATTCATCTTCACGTAACCGTATCTTCTCTAGACGAGTCGCCGCACCAGTATTTTCATCTAATTCTGCAAATAAACCGTGAAGCTGCCACTTGCCTTCATCGACAACAAATCGTGCTGGGAGCTGAGTTGTGAACTTATAAAGTACTGCATCTCTTTCCATACCCAGAATTCCTTCGCTTGAACCAACCATTCCCGCATCGGTCAAATACGCAGTTCCTCCTGGTAAAATCACNNGGAAGGGACAATCAATCGCAGGTAAGAATGTCCGGCCTTGCAAATTCACTATGGCCAGTTCTTTACCGTTCCCTTTAACAACTGTATAACCTCTTCCCGGGGTTCCTGGCGGAAAATTAGCGGGACGGATGATCCGGGCCTCATCATCGATGAACTCAAAAATATCTTTATTGTCCCATGTGTGGTTTCCCATAGTTATACCGTGAACGCCCCAGTTAAAAAACTCATTAGCGATCGCCTTGGTGATACCTCTACCGGCAGCAGAATTTTCACCATTAACAATAATGATATGTGGCTGATATTTACTTTTTAGTGAGGGCAACATCTCACGAAGAGCCTTTCTGCCAACATTTCCAACGATATCTCCAATAAATAGTACTTTAATGATTCTCTCCTCCTAATCTTAACCGCTATATCTAATGGATAAGACCTCATATTCAAAAGAAAAAAGGCCCTGCTTAGGGGCCAATTCTCAACAAATATAAGAAAGTATAAGTTACATCTTATCCCTTAACCTTATATTCCACCTATTTAGCGTATTCAACAGCCCGTGTCTCACGAATAACGGTAACTTTGATATGTCCTGGATAATCCAGTTCACTTTCAATCATTTTCGTAATATCACGAGCAAGACGGAATGCCTCTGCATCGTCAATCTTCTCTGGCTGTACCATCACGCGTACCTCACGGCCCGCCTGAATAGCAAATGATTTCTCAACGCCTTCGAACGACTCTGAGATTTCTTCCAGTTTTTCTAGACGTTTAATATACGTTTCCAGTGTTTCACGGCGAGCGCCAGGTCTTGCTGCTGACAATGCATCAGCTGCACCAACCAACATAGCAATAACCGAGGTAGCTTCGCAATCTCCATGATGAGACGCGATACTGTTGATAACAACCGGATGTTCCTTATATTTCTTCGCTAGTTCAACGCCGATCTCAACATGCGATCCTTCTACTTCATGATCCAGCGCTNNACGTTTTGCAAGCACGATGTCTTCCCCAAGCTCACCGGCCATCAGTCCAGTTAAATAAGCAACCTCCATGGAGTGCTTCAATACATTTTGACCATAGCTTGTACGGAATTTCAGACGACCCAGAATCTTGATCAAATCTGGATGCAATCCGTGAACACCCACTTCGAAAGTAGCTTGTTCACCATATTCGCGAATTCGTTCGTCCACTTCTTTGCGGGATTTCTCCACCATCTCTTCAATTCGAGCGGGATGGATACGTCCATCTGCCACAAGCTTCTCAAGTGCCGTACGGGCCACTTCACGGCGGATTGGATCAAATCCCGACAAAATAACTGCTTCCGGCGTATCATCGATAATGAGGTCGATACCTGTAAGAGTTTCGAGTGCACGAATATTACGGCCTTCACGNNAATCCGCCCCTTCATCTCTTCGTTCGGCAGGGTAACAACTGAAACTGTTGTCTCCGCTACGTGATCAGCTGCACAGCGTTGGATAGCGAGTGTGATGATTTCGCGGGATTTCTTATCCGCTTCCTCTTTCGCCTGCTGTTCAATCTCTTTGATCATTTGAGCCGTTTCATGGCGAACTTCTTGCTCAACATTGCTAAGAATAATACTTCTTGCATCTTCGATGCTTAAATTGGAAATTCTCTCCAATTCAGTGACTTGGTTTTTGTAAATAACATCAATTTGCTGTTGGGTTTCATCAATTCGTTTCTCTTTGTTAGCTACTTGTTCTTCTTTTCTTTCAAGCGATTCCATTTTTTTATCCAGAGATTCTTCCTTTTGCAGCAAACGTCTCTCTTGCCGTTGGATTTCATTCCGACGTTCACGAGTTTCTTTCTCAGCTTCAGTACGGATTCTATGGACTTCGTCCNNCTCTGCGTCTTTCTTCGCGTTCTCCACGATGACTACGGCTTCTCTTTCTGCGCTTTGAATTTTAGCTTCTGCAAGGGATTTACGAATAAAATAACCGAACCCAAAGAATAATGCAGCTACAACGAGAACGATAATGACCCAGATCCATGGTTGCATCTGTTCACCTCCTCGTTGGTTCCTCTCCAAGGTATACCCTTGGGAATTGTGCAGTTGTTAAACTATCCGTTCATCACCATACAAAAAACCGGTAAATAACCGATTGCCATACTGCACATGCTGCACATGCACACTGCCCGCCTTATCCGGCGATTACATTTCATATGAGTTGTACGCGAACCGTTTTAAAAAGTCACCTTTTTGGGAAGGAAAAAGGATTCTTACTTTATGCCGATTCATGTTATATTTTATTATTTATAAAAAGACATTGTCAAGAGAGTCGATATGCGCATTAATGTCAAGAGAATCAGTGAGTCTAGTAAAATTCCTCATCTTCACCCTCATAATTGTCTTCCTCAAGTAAAGTATTNNATCCACGCCGCATTAAGAAGGCTCCAGTCTTTCTGCGCTTATCTGTGGCTTCACCACGAATAAGATTCCATTTCTTACGACCAATCTGAAGTGCACTCTCTAGTTCTTGTTCAGGACTGACATTCTCCAGTGCTTCCGAGATCAAGGTTTTGTCGATTCCTTTCTCACGTAGCTCTTGGCGAATCCACATTTTCCCTTTTCGCTGGTTCGTAATGCGTTGCTCTGCCCATTGCTTTGCATACAAAGGGTCATCAAGAAATCTTTCCTGCTGTAGCCGTTGCACCACTTCCGCAATAATAGTCTCCCCTATTTCCTTCTGCCGTAAACGGCGAGTCATTTCCATAGCGGTTCGTGGCTTCCGTTCTAGATAACGAAGTCCTTCTACATAAGCTCGTTGTCGCTCATCAGCAACAACAATTTCCTCCAAATCGGCTTTCATAAAAGAATTCCCAGTAATCATCCGATATTTAATCATGACGTCTTCGTGTACAGTCATGTTATAGGCTCCGAAATGTATGATATAGCGGTGGTCCGATTTCTTCTTACGTTCGACCTTAGTAATTTCTAAAAGTTCTCCTTCAGGAAAATCAGATAGGACCTGTACGTCCTGCTCATCCGATTCAAAATCCATATCCAGCTGTATTACCATAGTTGCTTGTCACCTCATAGCTAAAGATCAGTTATGTTCTTACAATTTTTTAAGAAAAGACACCCTGCAACAATGAATCACAGGGCGTCCTATTCCTTAATAAATTCTATTGTTCGATTTCGAGAAGTAGCTTTTCTTCTTCCTCTTGCTCTGCAATGATTTCCGCTTCATTTGGTGCAGCAACAATGGTGGATAGGTTACTTGCTTCACGGATCTTGTTCTCAATGATGAGTGCAATATCTTGATGTTCCTTCAAGAACTGTTTGGCATTCTCACGTCCTTGACCGAGACGCTCACCCTCATAGGAATACCATGCACCACTCTTATTCACGATGTCCATTTCAGTACCGATGTCTACAAGACTTCCTTCTCTGGAAATCCCTTCACCATACATGATATCAACATCAGCTTGTTTAAATGGAGGTGCTACCTTATTCTTCACAATCTTGATCTTAGTGCGGTTACCTACAACGTCGTTACCCATCTTAATACTTTCGACACGACGAACATCCAACCGTACGGAA
>DOJM01000252.1:9821-10005 GCA_003529225.1 Paenibacillus sp. | reverse complement strand
AAGATACGCTTTGACCATGAGTGGATACTTCGATTTTATCATCCGCTTGTGCAAATCCGAATACATCATGGATAATACCGAAACGGGAACCAGAACCATACGCACTGATTTTTCCTTCATTGGCGAGAATAATAAGCGATTTTTTACCATCGGCTTTAGCTTTCTCATTCAGCGCTTTAACGGA
>DOJM01000252.1:9311-9632 GCA_003529225.1 Paenibacillus sp. | reverse complement strand
GATAAGAGGGTACATTGCTTTGAGGCACTCCAGTTATCTCTACGCCCAGTTTATCCAAAGTATCGAGTGTACCGAAGTCAAATACAACCACTTTCTGTGGGTTACTCTTAATCGTAATTTCTCCAAGTTCATGCTTAATAGTAAGCTCTTTGGATTCTGTATTCGGTGCAGTAGTAGCCTCTGTATTGCCTGCCGATGCTGTACTATTATCTGAAGTTGCTGCATTATTGGAGCCACAGGCCGCCAAGATTACGGCAAGAAACACTGTCATGATTAGTAAAGATAAATTCTTCTTCAAAATGTTCACCCCTAAAATTTATT
>DOJM01000252.1:7062-9213 GCA_003529225.1 Paenibacillus sp. | reverse complement strand
TATCAATAATTTCATCCACCGTACCCGATGAAGCTACCCGCCCATTCTTGAGCGCTACGATGTAGTCAGAGTAACAAGAAGCGAAATTAATATCATGAATGACGAGCACAATAGTCTTGCCCTTCTCTTCTACCAATCGGCGTAACACCTTCATAATTTGTACAGAATGCTTCATATCCAGATTGTTGAGTGGTTCATCGAGCAAGATATACTCGGTATCCTGAGCCATAACCATCGCAATATACGCTCTCTGACGTTGTCCCCCGCTAAGCTGATCAATATATTTATCCTGCATCTCCTGAAGGTCCATGTAAGCAATCGCTTCGTCAACGAACNNAACCTTCCGAAAGAAACAAGTTCCTTCACGGTAAGGCGTACGCTGATATGATTGGACTGCTTTAGCACCGATATTTTACGGGCAAGTTCATTACTCTTACAGCTGCCAATTTCCTTCCCTTCGATCAGTACTTCTCCCGCGTCTTTGGAGATAAGTCTACTGATCATGGAGAGCAACGTGCTTTTACCAGCTCCGTTAGGGCCGATAAACGAGGTGATTGCACCCTTTTTAATGGATAAAGACACATCGTCAACGACGGTAACTCCGCCATAACGCTTGGTTACATGCTTAACTTCTACCACGACTTATTCTCCTTTAACAGCAGATAGACAAAGTAGACGCCACCTGCAAAATTAATGATTACACTAACCGTAGTAGTGAATCCAAACACACGTTCAACTAGAAACTGTCTCCCGACAAGCGCAATAATACTTAGCAAAATCGTGCCGGGAATCAGATAGGAATGCTTATACGTACGGAACAGCTGGTGCCCCACATTTGCTACTAGTAAACCCAAGAAAGTAATCGGCCCCACTAAAGCCGTTGATATCGAAACGTAGATGGATACAATAACTAACAGCCTTTTGACTACATAGTCATAATTGATCCCTAAGTTAATGGCTTCTTCTTTTCCTAAAGAAATAACATCTAAATACTTCACAAATCGCATGAAATACAGCGTCGTTAACGCTAGAACAACTGTAGACAATATCAGTAGATCACTGCTGACGTTGTTGAAGCTGGCGAACATTTTCCCTTGTAGAATCAGGAATTCATTCGGATCAATGAGCACTTCCATAAAAGAAGATGCGCTCTGGAACATCGTTCCCATAATAAGTCCTACGAGCAGCAGGAAGTATATGTTTTGACCCTCTCTGCGGAACATTAGCTTATACAGCACCCCTGAGAACAGAACCATGATGCAAGCTGAGAACAAGAAATTCACATTTTTATTCATAAACGTCATATTGGATGAGCCTAGGGCGTATACACCGAACGTTTGGATCAACATGTACAAAGAGTCTAGCCCCAGAATACTAGGTGTCAAAATACGATTGTTCGTAATGCTCTGAAAAACTACGGTAGAGACAGCTATCACCGCTCCGGTGATCAGAATCGCAGCTAGCTTTCTCCCCCGACTGGGTAGAACATAATCCCAATTCCCCATAACATGATAGGTCATAAACAAGACGATGAGAGCAACAGCGCTTAAGGATAATATAGTTAGTTTCGTCTTCATCACTAATTCGCCTTTCTTCTCATCGGCAAGTAGATAAACAGACCACTTCCGATGACGCCTACCGTGAGACTGATTGATATTTCGTATGGATATATAATGAGCCTGCCCAGAATATCACAGAACAGGAGGAATACCGCACCGAGAATGGCAGTATGCGCCAGATTTTTTTTCAAGTTATCTCCTATGTATAGCGTTACTATGTTAGGTACAACAAGACCCAGAAATGGAATCGTACCTACGGTTAAAATAACTACAGAAGAGATTAACGCTACAATCACCAATCCTACGTTCACGACCGCTTTGTAGTTCATACCGAGATTAACAGAGAAATCCTCCCCCATACCGGCAACGGTGAACTTATTGGCAAAAACATACGCGAGAATGACAAGTGGAATACTGATATAGATTAATTCGTATTGACCTTTAATAATCGTTGAGAAATCTCCAAGCATCCAAGACGAGATGTTCTGAACCAAATCATTTTTGTAAGCAAAAAATGTCGTAATGGAGCCTACAATGTTCCCGAACATGAGTCCGACCAGCGGGATAAAAATACTATCCTTGAACTTGATCC
>DOJM01000252.1:0-6987 GCA_003529225.1 Paenibacillus sp. | reverse complement strand
CCGCCGTAGTGGGAGAAACGAATTTATTTCGTGATAATTGCTGCATAATTAATCCGGCAATACTCATACTTACACCAGCAATAATCAATGCAGCTAAGCGTGGGATTCGGCTGACTAGCAGGGTCTGTATCTGCGATTCCGTAAGCGAAAAAAGATCCAAAGGTGAAATGTCCTTTACGCCTATAAACAAAGATATAAATGAGAATACTATTAGAAGTAGGGACAAATATTTTAGTTTCATGTGTTGTTCCTTATCTGTTTAATAGTTTAAATCGTTTGGGAAATAGATGATATTAGCGGTATTGATAATGATTTTCATTTGCACTATGTTCGATTATACCTAAGCCCACTTTGAGGGTCAACCCTTTCGTATAGTAAAATTTAAAACAATTGAAATAAATAATATGAAAAAAAGAGACACCCTTGAGGGCATCTCTTTATCTCATAATCTATTTTCGCTAGCTATATCAGTTATTTATATTTATGCCAATCCTGGTTACTGTTCTCCAACAGATGTGCAAAATCATTCTCAAGCCGCTTTTGCTCAGCTTTTCGCTGATCTTCAACCGCTTTACGAGCAACTTCCTTGCGGTCATTCTCTTCCGCTTTCAACGCATCAGATTGCGCCTTCAGCTTTCCAAGAACATCACTGCTCAACAGATCTTTTAGCGTAGCTGGTCCATCGGTCGCAGCAGGACGCGGAGTGGTAGGCATTTTCTTTTTTTTAGCCACTGTCAATCATCCCTTCTAGTAATGAATTAAATTGGAATTTGTTTAAATTATTGGTCTCTTCGTTTANNCACTAAGAGGTGAGCCATATGAAGTCCACTGATTTATGTCCCCAGCTACAAAAAAGTATGGATATTATCGGCAGGCGTTGGACAGGTTTAATTATCTACCAGCTCCTCCAAGGACCGCAACGTTTCAATGTGATTGAAGCAGCCTTGCCCATCAGCGGAAGATTGCTCTCCGAACGACTTAAAGAGCTGGAACTGGAAGGGATTGTCCTTCGAGAAGTATTCCCTGAGACACCTGTGCGAATCCAATATTCCTTAACGGATAAAGGACTTGCCCTGGAGACAGTTATCCGAGATTTGCAGCGTTGGTCAAAAATATGGATTGATTGTGACACAAATAGCGTAAGCTCAACACCCGAAATGTAAGCGTTTTAATTGCGACTGTTAGATTTTAAGTCCAACAATCACTAAATCACGTTCTATACCATCCAATTCAGCTACACCGGGTAGTAATCCCCACTGTTTAAAACCGAATTTTTCTAGCAAACCAAGGCTTGGATCATTATGTCCGAACACAAAACCAACTAGATTCTTAATGCCGAGACTAGGTGCTTTTTTAATGGCCTCTTTCAAAAGAATTCTACCGGCTCCACCACCACGGAACTTTTCACTCACGTATACACTAATTTCTGCTGTTGCATTATACGCTGGACGACCATAGAAGGATTGAAAGCTGAACCATGCCGCAATCTCATCTCCCTGCCTGAGTACCCATAAAGGACGATGATGGCTGTTATGCTCATTGAACCATTTTTCTCTGTCTGCAATAGTAATAGGTTCCAGATCCGCAGTTACCATCCGTCCAGCAATCGTTGAGTTATAAATCTCCACAATAGCTGCTAAGTCTGCAGGTGTTGCATCTTCAATCCTGCTATTCTCCCATTTCATCCCTTGATTCCTCCAAATGTGTTAATTACTTAGGCCGACCTGCTCCTGGNNGCGCCTCTTGTTTATTCTGCGCTCTGGGAGTCAGCTCCTGATTCTTTCGTCGATAATAATATTGACTGGTTACCTCTTGCAAATTCGGTTCTGTAGCCAAATAGATCGCTGTATCAGCTCCTTGTTCAGGAGTTAAAAAGAAGTATGACAGCAGCTTAAGGATCGACTTGCCAAAGCCTGTCTCCCGGTTAACACCTATATTTGTGCCCACTGCTCCTGGATGCACGCAATTCACCGTTACTCTTGTCCCTTGAAGGCGTGCTGCCAACTCTTTCGTGAACAGTATATTGGCTAACTTGGATCGAGCATAGGCTTTTGCGGGATTGAAACGGCGTGCGAGGGTTGGATCTTCATAGTGAAGTGCACCTATTTTGTAAGCACCGGAAGCAACCACAACGATACGCCCTTGCTCTGCTGCTTTTAAAGGCTCCAGTAACAGATTCGTTAGCAAAAAATGACCCAAATGGTTCACGCCAAGATCCATCTCAAAGCCGTCCTTCGTAAGCTGACGCTTAATCGTGACTACCCCAGCGTTATTGATGAGAATATCTAGAATCGAATATTTCCGGGTGAATTCCTCCGCAAAACTGCGAATGCTCTCCAGCGAGGCTAGATCACACAACATCAGCTCGATATCCTCGGAGTGGCTCTTTTGCTTGGCGGCAGCCAGTGCTTCCTCTCCACGCTGGCGATTACGGCATACCATAATTACTTTGGCTCCCTTGCGAGCCAGTTCAACTGTCGTCGCTAGCCCCATACCGGAATTTGCTCCAGTTACAAGTGCAATTTTACCTCTCATCCCAAGAATCACTCCTCTCTCAACAACCGTACCCCAATAAGCTACCGCCTAACCTTACGAGAAGTATATTTAAAGATTATGTTACACCAACTAGTAGGCTCAAGAAAAGCTTCTTGTCAGGTTTTAAAAGTTTAGGTGATCAAATATGCATCATTGTTTACGGAAAGCTTGCGAATAGGCATGTTATGATTAGCCAACGATAGATGTAGTTCGTCTCGTGCGTCTAGTCTATTTTTGATCTATAATAGGAATATTGCAGTTCTAATCGTGATGTTGAAAGGGGAACACCAACTATGAATAATGCTCTGACAAGCCTAGAGCAGCAAATGACGGGCGAAGGTCTTGATGCCCTGCTCGTAACAGATCCCAAACATGTCTACTACTTAACCGGATTCGCCAGCGATCCGCATGAACGTTTTCTTGGTCTGTTGTTGATACGCGGAGAAGAGCCAATGCTCATTCTACCCGCACTGGATGCAGAAGCGGCTCAAGCAGCTTCTTCGGTCACCAAAATCCTAACTCATAATGACACCGATAATCCCTATAACCTGCTTAAAGATTGTTTCGGCAGCAGCAAACTAGGTACTCTTGGTATAGAGAAGGAACATTTCTCAGTAGCTCGTTTTGAACATTTAACAGCAGCCGTTCCAGCGGAACGATTTAGTGATATTGGTCCATTGCTGCGCAGCATGCGCTCCAAAAAGACCCCAGATGAAGTTAAGCGCATGAAACATGCCGCTGAGCTAGTTGAGGAAGCTTTGCGCCGCGTGCTTACCCATGTAAAAACAGGCGTTACAGAAAACGATTTAGTAGCGGAACTGGAATATCTAATGAAAAAGGTTGGCGCTTCCGGCCCTTCCTTCGACACTATGGTGCTTTCTGGTCCGAAAACTGCCCTGCCTCACGGTGTTCCAGGCAACCGGGTCATTCAGCCAGGCGACTTCCTCATGTTTGATATTGGGGTGTATACTGATGGTTATGCTTCTGATATTACACGTACTTTTGCTATTGAATCCGTGGACGACAAGCTAATCACGATCTATAACACCGTGCTGGCTGCCAACGAAGCTGGAATCGCTGCTTCCAATCCTGGAGCTCCCTTCGGTTCTGTCGACAAAGCTGCGCGTGATGTGATTGAGGAAGCCGGATTCGGAGAATATTTCTTGCACCGAGTCGGACACGGACTGGGTATGGATGTTCATGAATATCCGTCACTCCATGGACAGAACGATGACATTATCGAGATCGGCAATGTGTTCACTGTTGAGCCAGGGATTTATGTGCCTGGACTAGCGGGTGTGCGTATCGAAGATGATCTGATTATTACTGCAGAAGGTGCAGAGACCTTAACAAGCTTCCCTAAGGAACTGACTATTCTTCATTTGTAGAAAAGAAAATATAGACGTAGTTCATGTGTGCTCAATATTGATAACAAGAGTATCCGAAAAATATTAGAATCAAAGATAGCCCATCCCTAATAAGTTAGAAAAGAATCATTTTCAACTTACTGTGATGGGCTTTCTCTTTTTCCCGTACCATACTCGCCTTGTTCAGACCCTTTCAAATCCATAATCCCTTTCAACCTTACAAACTCTTGTTTTATAAGTGAGATACCAATCAGATACAGTAATACCTACACCTTCTCTAGCACTTTCTACTCCGAGAAATCCAGGTTGGACGGATGCGAGTTTCAACATTTCATCTGCTATTTCCGCATATTGGTTATCTCCGTCAGTTCGTTCAGATGTAAAAATCACAGCATAATAAGGTGGTTTTGGTGTTTTAGCAATCTCACTCATGACTTTGCCTGTCCGCATCATTCTACTATTCAAATTTTAACTGGAGCGAATCACAAATTGGCATATAACCTATCTTTTGATAGATGCTATTAGATGTGGGATTTGCTAAGTCCGTATATAAGACGCACTTAGTAAATCCTTTATCCAATGCAAGTTGGCTTATTTGCGCCACAATTGAAGTAGCATAACCCTTCCTGCGCTCATATGGAGGGGTATATACAAATGCCACGCCAATAGCCGTCTGCATTACCCTTGTATATCCTGCCATAGAAACGGGTATCCCGTTGTCCTCTAAAATATAGATTTTTTTCGATGCTATTCGGTAGAGGTAAGGGGCTGCATCTTGCGGGATGGACATTTCTGTTTTGCCATAACTCCCCGCTGCATAAAATGCTTCAGCCCAGTATGGGAAAAAGTGAATATCCTTCTCATCTAGTAATCGAACGATACCAACCGTTTGAATGTCTGGGTTTACTGCCGTAAGTTCATATATACGTTGGCTCATGGTTGTTTTAAAAGTTATTCCCTTGCGCAAGGTATATTCTTTGGCAAAATACTCTGCCAAGGTTTTTTCGGTTGTCACACCTGGAATTTCACGGTCTTTCAACCCATCTATCAGACAGTTTATAGCTTCTGGGTTAATTATGTTGTCTGTTGCATAAAGCGTAATATTGTGTGGCGGCGTCATTATGGCGGTAAGTTGTATGCCCTTAGCATCCGAAATAGTTACCATAAGCCAGTTTACAGGGTCACGCCAGTCTGTTTTGTCTTTTCCTTCATGCCCAATTATGATATTGCCAAGAGGAATCAAATTTTGTGCTTCATGACGCATCAGCACATCATAGGTATCAATGTAAAACTCATGCACATCCGTATACAACTTGAATTGCATTACAATATCACCCTTTCATCTGCTCAACGTTTTTCCGGATTTTTCGAACTAATCGTTCTTTCTTACGGTTTACTGATTTATCAAAAGTACTCCTGATCTTTAACCCTGCATTTGATAACCCTCCAATTTAATAATTAATTTATGAAGACGCAAAAAAACCCCATCCCATTTGGGACGGAGTTGCTCCGCGTTACCACCCTGATTGACGTTTATAATAAACGCCCACTTAGCCATCGTCCAACAACGATGCTTCTTTGTAACGGTAGAATCCCGGGCCCATCTACTATAATTCGAGGGCCAACTCTGAGGTGATTGATTTTTTGATTCGGATATCCGCTGCCTCGCACCAACCGGCAGTTCTCTGAACGGCGTTTCCGTATCTACTTGTCCTCTTCATCGTATTTGGTAATTATTAATTAAGTTCAATATAAGATATTTGCAAAATTCTGTCAATAAATCAAACAATAACAGCTTACATTATTAAACAATCCTGCCCGTTAGTTGAACAAATAAAAAAAACAACTGCCAAAGTAACTTCTATTCCGCAAAAATCTCTACGTACTATCTAAACCCAATTTGACGCCGAATTTAGGCATTAACCTTGCCTAGGGCGAATATCTTAACGGGGAAGTACATTTAAAAAAATGAGGCGATACACTTGGGATACTTCGTTACTGTGGAACCGGGCGTAAAAGTATTTATAGAGGACATCAATCCGAAGGGAAATAAAACGATACTTTTTATTCATGGATGGCCGCTAAACCATAACCAGTTCGAATATCAGTTCAATTTCCTTCCTAAGCTCGGATATCGTTGTATCGGAATGGACTGGAGAGGATACGGCAATTCGGATAAACCATTCGATGGTTACAGTTTCGATAGATTAGCAGATGATCTTCGTATGGTCATCGAAACGTTACAGCTAAAAAACATAACACTGGCAGGACACTCTACCGGAGGCGCGATCTCGATTCGTTATATGGCTCGTTATAAAGGGTACGGGGTATCTAAACTCGTCCTGATCGACGCTGCGTCTCCATCAAGCGTTCCAAAAGAATTTACGAATAAAATCATCGAAGAGACAAACAATGACCGTCCGAAAATGCTGCAAAACCAAACGGAGATTTTTTTCTTTCAGTACATTTCTGAACCGAAATCCGAATGGTTCTTTCTAATGGGTTTACAAGCTGCGAATTGGTCGACCTCCGCCATTATGGTCACGCTAAGAGAAGAGAATGTTTACAACGATCTCGGACAGATCGATGTGCCCACATTAATTATTCATGGAATTCATGATAAAGTCGTTCCGTTTACCCAAGCTCAGGAAACAAGTAAGCTGATTAAAAATTCGCAATTAGTTCCATTCCAATACAGCGGCCATTGCCCTTTTTTGGAGGAGCGTGATAGATTCAACCAACTATTATCTTCTTTTGCATAAAGCAGCGTCAATCTAATACCTTACTCTTTCAGTTCATTAATTCATCTTTTGGATACAACTGCTCTGCTGGCTCCTCACGCCTGCTTTCCCCACATCCCACGAATCGACTCTGCCTCTTTGACCATCCTGCCCATTAGCTCCGAGACTGTAGGGATATCATGGATCATCCCTGTCACTTGGCCTGCCCAGCCGATGCCCTCTTCTTTGACATCATCATAAATCCAGCGCATGTTGGCTGCACCACTAATATATTCTTTTAAGGCTTCATAGGTTGGAGTCACACGCTCAATTTCGAGAATCTTATCTATGTACTCACTACGCAA
>DOJM01000251.1:7780-11407 GCA_003529225.1 Paenibacillus sp. | reverse complement strand
TACCAAGGAAGGAGACAGGGCCTTATTACGGAGATATGAGAATGACAACAACCCGATTACCTCTTCTTAAAGAGGACAAGCCTAAGAAAAAAATGAGCCGTAAGATTACGGCGATCCTGCTGCTACTGTTCACTGCGCTTCTTGCTGTGATTTTTTTCAGATCGTCTATTAGTCACATTACAGTGATAGATTTTCAGGGAAGCAAGTATTCTACTAGTGAGGAATTACTCTCGCAAAGTGGAATTCATAAAGGTGGACAATTCTTTGCCGTTTCTACGAAATCTGTGGAACAATCTCTGCTGGAGCTTAAGACGGTTAAGGCTGTGTCCGTAAAGAAGGATTTCCCCGGGGTAATCACTGTGAAGATTGAAGAGTTCCCTGCGGTGGCCTATGAACTGGAACAGGGCGGCATCTTGAAGGCGATTCTGTCCAGCGGAGCTGCAGTGCCAGTTAATGATACGGGGATCGCCGTTGAGAAGCCCATATTAACTAACTGGGACCCGGAAGATCCGAATAAAGCTAAGTTATGTCAAGCGTTAGCAAGCATCTCTAATGAATTGACAAGCGATATCTCTGAAATTGTTCCCTCGCCAACCTTGTCATTTCCGGATCGTATCAAGCTCTATACTAGATCCCGTTTCNNCTCTTTATTGAAGAGCAAAGTGTCCTATTTGAATCAGGTAATAGAGACAAAGGAGCCTGGACTTATCACGATGCTTGAAGCCGACTCGTATGTTCCTTTTCAGGTCGAAAGCGAGGAGCAAAAGGGCGATGAGCCAAAAGATGTGCAAGAGTAGAGTAGAGGTAAATAGTCCCTACTAATAGAGTTCAAAAAATGCTACAATCGGAGTTACGGGCAAGAAGCTATATCCCTCTTTTTTCTTCGATTTTTTTGAAATATAATCTTATATATGGTTAGTAATAACCGAAAAGGAATATATTTCTTGTGATCATTATCATTCTTATAAAAAATTAGGAGTAACTAATCACATTTAGGGCTGTTGGAATATTATTCCGTTCAAAAAATTTGTAGAAAAAAGAGGGAAAGGGTTAGGTATGTTGAATATGTACAGAGAAGTTTCCCGGGACCGGGATAAGGTTATGCAAATTATTTCGATTATAACAGGAGGTGCCATAGGACTTGAGCAACAATGACATCATTGTTAGTTTGGACATCGGTACATCCAAAGTTCGGGCAATAATTGGGGAAGTTACCAATGGAACCTTTAATATTATTGGCGTTGGATCTGCTGATTCGGAAGGAATACGTAAAGGCGCGATTGTAGATATCGACCAAACTGTGCAATCGATCAAAAGTGCTATAGATCATGCAGAGCAAATGGTGGGTATTCAAATATCAGAGGTTTATGTAGGCATTTCCGGTAATCATATTGGCCTGCAATCCAGCCACGGTGTCGTGGCCGTTCAGAATGAGGATCGTGAAATCGGTGAGGATGATATCGATCGCGTTATTAAAGCTGCGGAAGTCATCGCTATGCCTCCGGAGCGAGAAGTGATTGATGTTGTTCCTAAACAATTTATCGTCGATGGTCTAGAAGGTATTCAGGACCCGCGCGGGATGATTGGTGTTCGTCTAGAAGTGGACGCAACCATCATTACGGGTGCTAAGACGCCAATACATAATCTACTACGCTGTGTTGAGAAATCAGGGCTGAAAGTGAAGGATCTTGTGCTGATGTCTCTTGGTGCTGGTGGATTGGCGCTGTCCAAGGACGAGAAATCGATGGGATCTGTTCTGGTTGATATTGGTGCCGGGTCGACAACGATAGCCATATACGAAGAAAGTTCCCTTTGTGCAACCTCTACGATTCCGATCGGCGGAGAATTTGTAACTAATGACATTGCATACGGACTACGTACACTTACTGATCAAGCGGAGAAAGTAAAGCTAAAGTATGGTTGCGCATGGATTGACGCTGCAGCCTCTGACGTTGTCTTCAAGGTGCTGCGCATTGGCAGTAATGTTGAGAAGGAATTTAACCAAGAGGATTTAGCGGCAATTATCGAACCACGGGTGCAAGAAATCTTCCATCTGATTAAACAGGAAGTGAAACGGCTTGGTTACAGTGAACTGCCTGGAGGTTATATACTAACGGGTGGAACTGTTTCGATGCCTGGCGTATTAAAGGCGGCTCAGACTGAATTGGCCGCATCTGTACGCATCGCTGTACCGGATTATATCGGTGTACGGGACCCTGGGTTTACCGGAGGTGTTGGTATCCTGCATAATGTTGTCCGTAGCTTCCGTGGAAGAAGCAGTGGTGGAAGCAGCAACAAAAAGACGGTCAACCGGAGTAAGCAGAACGCCACTCCAAATCAGGAAACGGTTCAGAAGACCGGGTTTGTCGAGCGTCTAAAGAACATGTTCAGCGAGTTTATATAAGTGTAAGTCCAGATATACTTGGATTGGCCATCCAAGCACATTGAGGGGGAGATGGAACAATATGTTAGAATTTGATTTTGAAATGGAGAGCTTGGCGCAAATAAAAGTCATCGGCGTGGGCGGCGGAGGTAGTAATGCTGTCAACCGAATGATTGAAAATGGCGTTCAGGGTGTAGAATTTATTACGGTTAATACAGACGCCCAAGCGTTGCATATGGCCAAATCGGAGCACAAGCTGCAAATCGGGGACAAGCTGACCCGCGGGTTGGGTGCAGGAGCTAATCCTGAAGTCGGTAAGAAGGCAGCGGAAGAATCCCGTGACTTGATCTCTAATACCCTTAAGGGCGCAGATATGGTGTTTGTTACTGCAGGGATGGGTGGCGGTACAGGAACAGGTGCAGCACCAGTTATAGCTGAAATTGCTAGAGAGTGTGGAGCCTTGACTGTGGGTGTAGTTACTCGCCCGTTCACTTTTGAAGGAAGAAAACGTTATAACCAGGCAATGCTTGGAATCGAAGCTTTGAAAGAAAAAGTCGACACGCTAATCGTCATTCCGAATGACCGTTTGCTTGAGATCGTTGATAAGAAAACACCGATGTTGGAAGGNNGAAGCAGATAATGTTCTCCGGCAGGCTGTTCAAGGTATCTCTGACCTAATTAAGGTTCCTGGTCTGATTAACCTTGACTTTGCGGATGTAAAGACGATCATGACAGAGCGCGGTTCAGCGCTTATGGGTATTGGTATTGCAAATGGTGAGAACCGTGCATCTGAAGCCGCACGTAAAGCCATCATGAGCCCACTCTTGGAAACGTCTATTGAAGGCGCCCGCGGCGTAATCATGAACATTACGGGAGGATCCAACCTCTCTCTATATGAAGTTAATGAAGCGGCTGAGATCGTTACATCCGCCTCTGATCCTGAAGTGAATATGATCTTTGGTGCGATTATTGATGAAGGTCTGAAGGATGATATCAAAGTAACAGTAATTGCTACTGGCTTTGAACATAAACCATCGCCCGAAACTCCAGGACGTCGTCCGGTCTCGACGAATAACGAGCCTGCGGCAGCACCGGATAAGAGTTCAGCTAATTTACGTCCTTTCGGCAATCAGAGTTCTTCTGACCAGCTCGATATTCCGACGTTCCTGCGTAATCGTACTCGGGGCAACAATGACTAATTAAAGAGAATCAAGATTATACGAGAACACCGTATCGCTTAGCTA
>DOJM01000251.1:6949-7726 GCA_003529225.1 Paenibacillus sp. | reverse complement strand
GATCCAATTTGGCTAGAGGATAGATTCCGCCATTAAGCAGGTGAATGCACTGGTTGTTTATATTGACTTGATATTCGCCGCCAATCTAGTGATCGACGGAATTCTTTTGTGGCTGACAGGCTGGATGGTTAAGCTGAGAATCTCATGGTGGCGTTTAATCCTCTCAGCTCTCGTTGGCGCACTGTATGTAGTGATGATGTTTGTACCGGAGCTGTCTTTCATGTATACCTTCCTTATCAAGTTTGGATTGTCGGTGGTTATGTTATGGATTGCCTTTGGTTTTGGGAGTCTGCAAAGCTACCTTCGTACTATGGGAGCTTTCTATATTATTAATTTTGCAGCCGCAGGTGGAATTGTTGGTATTCACTATTTGCTGCAGAGCTCCAGCGACATTTGGAATGGTATTATGTTCACTGCTTCAGGAGGGCATGCCTACGGCCTAAAGATCGGCTTTTGGTTTGTCATTGCAGTATTCCCCCTGGTGTTAATCTGTTTCAAGGCAGTGCATTCTTCACGAATCAGAAGGGAGCAGCTTGAAACCTATATCGGTGAGGTGGTTGTTGAAATTGATGGTGTAAGTGTTTCCTGTCCTGGCCTGTTAGACACAGGTAATCGTCTCTGTGATCCTTTGACCCGCATACCGGTGATGGTGATGGAATCGACGCTCTGGGAGGGGCATCTGCCTGCTGCATGGAAAGGGAGACTCACTCAGGATGGTGCGGACAAACTTTTGCTAGAAACGGACGGGCAGTCGTTTGCTTGGCAGGATAGGATGCG
>DOJM01000251.1:6622-6909 GCA_003529225.1 Paenibacillus sp. | reverse complement strand
CCTTACAGGGGGATTAACCGAGGGGCATCATTTATGCTCGCACTGAAGCCAGACCTTGTGACGATAAAGCTCGGTGAAGATATCTTTTATTGTAAAAGAGTCTTAATTGGGCTGGATGGCGGGACACTCTCAGGAGATGGAGCCTATCGGGCGGTCATACATCCGGATTTGACTCAAAAAGAGAGCGCTACTGATGCAGCACTACCTTCCTAATCTTTAAAGCTAGCTGAACCAAACTTCTGATGGCTGAAAGCGGGAATTGAAAGCTTAATACGCTAACCGTGTAC
>DOJM01000251.1:0-6604 GCA_003529225.1 Paenibacillus sp. | reverse complement strand
GTCAAATGGAAAATTGCTCTGCAGCTGCAATACTACCGCATGCTGTTTCTACTGGGGCTGAAGAGTCAGGAAATCTATTATATTGGCGGGAGCGAGGCTCTACCTCCACCGCTGACACGGGAAGAAGAAGAGTATCTGCTTCAGCGGCTATCTAGCGGCGATGCTGCTGTTCGTGCGATGCTGATTGAGCGTAACCTGCGTCTCGTAGTGTATATCGCTCGTAAATTTGAGAATACCGGAATCAATATTGAAGACCTGGTTTCGATAGGGGCTATCGGATTAATTAAGGCGGTTAACACATTTGATCCCGAGAAAAAAATAAAACTAGCTACTTATGCATCACGTTGCATAGAGAATGAGATTTTGATGTATCTGCGGCGTAATAGCAAGACACGGAGTGAGGTTTCTTTTGATGAGCCTCTTAATATCGATTGGGATGGTAATGAGTTGTTGCTCTCAGACGTATTAGGAACGGAAAATGATACCATTTATCGGAACATTGAAGAACAGGTCGATCGCAAGCTGCTGCAAAAGGCGCTGGAAAAGCTGAGCGAGCGGGAAAGACTCATTATGGAGCTGCGTTTCGGACTGCGTGGAGGCGAAGAAAAGACACAAAAAGATGTGGCGGATCTGCTCGGCNNCTTACATTTCTCGTCTGGAGAAACGAATTATTAAGCGGCTGCGTAAGGAGTTTAACAAGATGGTGTAAGGTGAAATTAGCAAGGAATAAAATGGCCAACCCGGGAGATAATGTACAGTAATGTTTCTCCTTGGGAGGTAAATCATCATGACCCGAAATAAAGTCGAGATTTGCGGTGTGGATACTGCTAAGCTGCCTGTTCTAACGAATGTGGAAATGCGGCAACTGTTCACTTCGCTGCAGCAGCAGGGCGAGCGATCCGCCAGAGAGAAATTGGTAAATGGTAATCTTAGGCTCGTTCTAAGTGTTATCCAGAGGTTCAATAATAGGGGAGAATTTGTTGACGATTTGTTTCAGGTGGGCTGCATCGGTCTGATGAAAGCCATCGATAATTTCGATTTATCACAAAACGTTAAATTCTCCACATATGCGGTTCCGATGATTATTGGTGAGATCCGTCGTTACTTGCGTGATNNCGATTCGAGTATCGCGTTCACTTAGAGACATTGCTTACAAGGCGCTACAGGTACGCGATGGTCTGACCAATCAGAATTCGCGGGAACCGACGATATTCGAAATCTCTGAAGCACTTGGTGTACCTAAGGAAGATGTAGTATTTGCCCTTGATGCTATTCAGGATCCAGTGTCCTTATTCGAACCGATCTATCATGACGGTGGCGATCCTATTTATGTAATGGACCAGATTAGCGATGATAAGAACAAGGATGTGTCGTGGATCGAAGAAATCGCCTTACGTGAAGCGATGCGTAAGTTAGGTCAAAGGGAGAAACGAATTTTATCCATGCGGTTTTTCGAAGGAAAAACACAGATGGAGGTCGCAGATGAGATTGGTATCTCACAGGCACAGGTCTCACGTCTAGAGAAATCTGCGATTCAGCAAATGCAAAAGCATGTGAAGTCTTAAATCGTCTGAAATGAGGAGATATCTAGAATCCGTTAAAAGGATTTTAGGTGATCTCCTCTTTTTAATGTTTAAGCATCTAAGCATAGCCTCACTTTGTAGGGATATTTCATGCATGTGGCCAAGCTTTCATAACATATATTGGACTATAGGTCTGATTGTACAGGGGTGGTGAGATGAACGAGGATTATGTAGGATCAGCTAAAAAAATGAAAATCTCTGATTTTCAGACTAAGGACGTTATTAACATAGTGGATGGCAAGCGGCTGGGCCAAATCAGTGACTTAGAGCTTGATTTACGNNCCGAGGTGTCATTGATGCCATCATAATTCCAGGATACACTCGGTTTATGGGATTGTTCGGAGGCGGAACGGATCTGATTATTCCATGGCGAAATATTGTCAAAATCGGGTCTGATGTAGTGCTTGTGAAGATTGAAGAATCAAGAATGCCTCAAGGACAGGACGAGCGAGAAACGATGTATTTGGAACGAGGGGACCGAGGCGAACGGCGCACTTATTAATTAGGTGCGTTTTTTGTTTTTTATAAAAAGATACGAAATGGCATGGCTAAAAGTTAGTAAATTTGGTGTTCTAGCTTTAGCGGCATTTTGTGGGGGTATTTACATGTGGTACACTAAGGCGGAGGTGAGGATATGGAACCGTTTGTGCAGGGGAAGGAAACACTTATGCTGCTCCATCTGGAGCCTTGGCGTGTAAAGCATAAAGAAATTACAGCAGGTTTTACGGGTAGACAGGGAGGGGCTGGTAAAAAGCCTTATGACAGCCTGAATTGTGCATTTCATGTTGGGGATGCTCCGGAAGATGTCTTAACGAATCGTAGGGCGCTTGCGGAAGCTCTTGATTTCAAGCCGGAAGCTTGGACCTGTGGAGAACAAACCCATGGAGCAGAAATAGCAGTGGTAAGGGAAGCCGATCGTGGACGGGGTCAAAAGGATAGAACCTCGGCATTTCAGGCAACCGATGGTTTGCTTACGGATGTACCGGGAGTTTTCCTTACTTCTTTTTATGCGGATTGTGTACCCCTTTACTTTTATGATCCTGTGCACCAAGTCGTCGGTCTTGCGCATGCTGGCTGGAAGGGAACTGTGGGCCAGATTGCAGCTGCAATGGTGAGTAAAATGGAGACTATTTACGGAAGCCATCCGCAGGATATTATTGCAGCGATCGGACCCTCCATTGGTGCCTGCTGTTATGAGGTGGACGATTATGTGATGGAGCATGTTCATCGACTGGAAGGTGATCTGAGTAAACCAACAGGAACAGCCGGTATTTTGGAGCTGTACAGAACATCTGACACAGATGAGAACAAATATATGCTAAACTTGAAAGAAATGAATCGACGCATTATGATTAAAGCAGGAATATTGCCGACTCATATCGAATGTACATCTTGGTGTACAAGCTGTAATCAAGATTTGTTCTTTTCTTATCGTAAAGAAAATGGGGTTACAGGCAGGATGACGAGCTGGATCGGAATAAAGGAGAGTTGAAAGTTGGCTTTAACACTGCAGGAGAGAATTGCTGAGGTAGAGGAACGTGTTGCACGTGCCTGCGCGGCAAGCGGCCGGGATCGAAATGACGTCAAGGTAATTGCAGTGACGAAATATGTTTCTCTGGAAATGGTGTCCTCCGTATTGGAGGCAGGCCTGGAGCATATTGCCGAGAGTCGCTGGCAGGATGCTGAGCACAAATGGAAGGTTTTAGGGGACCGAGGGACATGGCATTTTATCGGGCATTTGCAGACCAATAAGGTGAAAGACGTTATTGGCAAGTTTCAATATATACACTCTTTGGACCGGATATCCCTGGCACAAGAATTACACAAAAAGGCGATTGCCGCAGATCAAGAAGTGAATGTCTTTCTTCAAGTAAACATCTCTGGAGAAGATACGAAATTTGGTTTGTCGCCTGAGGCGGTACCTGGATTTTTGCGTGAGATTGCTAGTCTCGACCGTGTAAAAGTAATTGGACTAATGACGATGGCACCTTTAGAAGGTGATCCGGAGCTTACCCGCCCTGTATTTCGCGGACTTCGTGAGCTGCGCGATGAGCTCAATCAACTTGCTTTGACACCTGAGCCAATTACGGAGCTATCAATGGGAATGTCGAATGATTTTGAAGTGGCGATACAGGAAGGAGCCACCTGGGTACGCCTAGGTACGGTGTTAGTAGGCCATTAGGAGGGATCGTGATGAGCGTTATGAACCGATTTATGAGTTTTTTGGGCTTGCAGGAGGAAGAAGAAGTTGTGGAGCGGGAGCAAATCCACGAAGAGGATGAGTATGAGCCAGCCCCTGTCGAAACCCGCAAAAATCAAAGGGGCAACGNNTCAGTATCCATTCGCAGAAGAATGTAAAAGTTGTACTTTATGAGCCCCGTTCGTACGATGAGGCTCAGGAAATTGCGGACCATCTCCGTTCTCACCGGACGGTAGTGATCAATCTTCAGCGTGTCCGTAATGATCAGGCGATGAGAATTATTGATTTTTTAAGTGGAACCGTTTATGCCCTTGGGGGAGGAATCTCTAAAATTGGGGGCAATATATTTATGTGCACGCCAGATACCGTTGAAATTCAAGGTGCTATTACGGAAATCCTCGGTGACGATCTAGACTATAACAGAATGAGGTGAATGAGCGTTGCTCCAAATTGATTCCATTATTGATATGCTGTTCAATATTTATTTTTACATGATTATTTTCTATGTCCTGATGTCTTGGTTACCTAATATTCGCGAGAGCTTTATCGGAGAACTGTTAGGGAAGCTCGTTGAGCCTTATTTGACACCATTTAGACGGTTTATTCCGCCACTCATGGGTACGATCGATATCTCACCAATCATTGCAATATCTATCTTGCAATTTGTGGCAGGTGGACTCAAATCCATTTTGCACTTAATTTTTTAGGCAGAAGTGATGAAGACAGAAGTTTACGGGCATTTTCATCCCGATGAAAGACAATTTGTGGACAAGGCTTGGGAATGGGTTACCCATGCTGGAGAATATCATGAGACGAAACTGACTGAATTTCTCGATCCTCGCCAAGGGTTTATTCTGCAAACTTTAGTTAACCGTCATCCTGACGTTATCGTCAGATGGGAAGGCGGCCATCCTGAGGCAGAGCGGAAGCGAGCACTCGTTGCTCCCGATTATCGTGACCTGGATCATGAGGATATGGAGCTGAGGGTTCTTGCCATAACCTCCGGTGAACAAAAGTTTCTGGCGCTTGAGCATGGGGACTACATGGGTTCTATTCTGGGTCTTGGAGTAAAACGTGGCAAAATCGGTGATATTCATGTTCTGGAAGATGGTTGTCATGTGGTAGTAGCTGCAGATATTGCAGATTATTTATCTATGAATTTAACTGGAGTGCACCGTATACAGGTGAGTACGGAGGTATTGCCACTTTCTGCCTTGCGTAATAGTGAGGTGAAGCTGGAAATGATGGATTTGACTGTAGCGTCCCTACGATTGGATGGCATTGCCGCAGAAGTAACACGGCTTAGCCGAAGCAAAATTCTTGCTCCCATCAAGGCTGGACGCGTTCGGGTAAATTGGAAAGTGGAAGAAGACCCTTCCTGCGGACTTAAAGATGGTGACATGGTATCTATTCAAGGATTTGGTCGATTCAAGGTTCTAGAGGTTGGTAGTTTGACGAAAAAGGGCCGATACCGTGTTCAGGTTGGTAAATTTGTGTGAATCCCTTGCAGGAATCCGGCTTTACTTGTCGAAATTGATTATTTCGAGGGAATCAAACATTTTTAAAGCAGGACGCCGATATTTTATAAAAGAGGCGAACCATGAATGGCAGTTGGAACGTCGATACATCCTCTGCCTTTACTTGAAGTACAGTCTTTCTTCTTTGTCTGCTGCGCAAGGTTGGTTCAGAGACTTAGAAGGTCCGAAATTTCTAGGAGGTGCACAGCATGCCATTAACACCGCTCGATATACATAACAAGGAGTTCTCTCGGAGACTTCGCGGNNACGAAAGTGTCATCCGTGAGAACAAAGAGCTGCAGAATCAGCTTTTGTCCATTCAAGAGCGTTTAGATCATTTTGTGAATATTGAAGAGAGTTTATCGAAAACGATCTTAGTCGCTCAGGAAGCGGCGGATGATGTGAAGAACAACTCCAAGAAGGAATCGCAGCTTATTATCAAGGAAGCGGAAAAGAACGCAGATCGGATTATTAACGAAGCGTTATCCAAATCCCGTAAGGTTGCTATTGAGACTGAAGAATTGCGCAAGCAAGCTTCGATCTATCGCACTCGTTTCCGCACATTGGTGGAAGCACAGCTCGAGCTGTTATCACAGGATGACTGGAATGCCTTGGAGAGTCGTGAGGCAAGCGAGAGTGTAACTTTTAAGGATGATGTTCTACATCGTATCTAATGCATTATGATGAATGAATGCTGATTTGGCTTGTGATTAGGCGGAATCTGGGGCTTAATGATCTTCGATTAGAGGGAATTTCTCCTGTTATTTTTGGATTTTGGGTCAGTAAGTTAGGATAAGGGGAATTTCTCCCTATAATATCCTTGATTTGCTCTGAAATAGGGGTATTACTCGAATTTATAGGGGGGAATTCCCTCTAATTTATTATTCCATGCTAAAATCGGCTAAAATAGAGGGAGTTATTCCCTCTATTTTTATTTTCCGCTAAAATCGATCATAATACTTACGCCCGCAAAGGTATGCTCCTAA
Source organism: Paenibacillus sp. (assembly GCA_003529225.1). Classification (GTDB taxonomy): domain Bacteria; phylum Bacillota; class Bacilli; order Paenibacillales; family Paenibacillaceae; genus Paenibacillus_AQ; species Paenibacillus_AQ pseudetheri. Next base: position 318 of record DOJM01000251.1, on the reverse strand, counting down.
TTGCGGATTTGGCTAGCGGTTGTTGACATTTAGACTTAAAAAGTCTATAAATAGAACATATCTGTATAATGTTTATATGTATTCGATGACGGGACAAGTACGACAAGGTAACGTTCTCCAGAGAGTCGGCGATTGCTGAGAGCCGATTGTTCGAACCCTGCCGGAAGATCTTCCCCTAGAAGTTAAGCTGAAGCGTTGATCGTGCGTAAGCTTAACCGTCTGCCGGACGTTACACCGGACCTGTGCATGAGATTTACGCGCAGGACTGAGATTGTGCTGAATACACTCCCCTTAAGGATGTGCTCATGCGCAGAATTA
>DOJM01000342.1:3375-8338 GCA_003529225.1 Paenibacillus sp. | reverse complement strand
CACCTACCAATCTAAACGGTACTTCTTGTACATTAAGATAAACTAATAAGGCCTTTTCTCCAGCTTCATTGTCTTGCAAAATAAATCCGTATACCTTCTTTCTAATCGGTTTCCCTTTCCTCATCGTATCCCCCTATTTCGCTTCTCATAAATGAAAAATAAAAAAGTACTTGATATTTGATCAAATACTTGATTAGTCGTACGGCATTATGAATGTATGTTCTGTTCACTTGTGGTCATCTGCTTTTACGCCGNNAAATTAAACAAGAGTGCTCTCGTTTTTAGTCCATACACTCCTCGGATAATATCCAACTGATTTACTAATGCCAACCAGTAAACGGCTGCTTGTCGCAGACACATTTCACTGATCCTTACTTCCTCCCACTCACTCCGCTTCTGTTTAGCACATTACAATCTATTGTGCATTTTATATAGAGAAGCTTAATAAAGAGGGGTGGATCAGAATGGCAACTCGTCAGCCTGATTTAGTATTGATCACTTGGAGCAGAAATCCTTTGGTTCGTGGCTCTGCACGTAGGATTATTTCTGTCCGCATCATTGGAAATGCTGAGCCTTGTCGACCTAGCTTAAGACCCAATGGGCTACTTGACACCGCCTTAGCTTGTTTATTAGATAATGACGTTGGTTTTAAAGTGGTGTTTCGTAAAAAAACCTCAAGGATTAGCGGCTATTTTCTGCTACAACGCCATTAATATTTTTCTGAGAGCAGTGAAATTACTGCTCTTTTTTTAGCGGTGTATATATATTAAATGGAACCTGAATCTGATTGAAATTAGGTGAGTCCATGAACCTACAAGATGTAAAGGAGTGCTATGATTTAATTGTAAGCCTAGGTATGTCTTGTGCTCCTGCTATAAATATGCAAAGAAATAACTTGAGAACATTCTCCATGCCTCTCGACTGGATGATTTCTTATTCATTAACTGATGTAAACAGACTTTATAAGAATAGATTTCAGAATTTCATGGAGTTAACAAATCTGCAAATGCTCGAAGAGACACACTTTTTTCTAGAGGATGGAGTACCTGCTTATCCTAATGGGGACAAGAATGCTTTAGTGCAATCGTATTTTATTCAGGATACCTTTTATAACATTATCTCGGTACATGATTTTCCAATCACCTTGGGTAAACATTGGTCTACGAACTATCCATCTTATAAAGCAAAGCTGGATTTACGAATTAAGAGATTTTGGGACAAATTACTATGCAGTAAAAAAATTCTATTCATTAGATGGTTCGCCACATACGAACAGGCTGTAGAGCTGCAAGCGATTTTGTCTGATATATTAAAGCCGAACGAATTCAATGTCCTTATTGTTAATCCCGTTCGTGAATTAACATCAGTACGAGAAATCAATTGGAATATTAATAATGGCCCTCTTCTGGGTCATTTTTGTTGTATAAGACTACATAAAGATATCCCAGAACATTAATTGGGTAGGTGCATAGAATACCGTATAAAATATTGGGAGGTAATACATTGAATAATTATCAAATGCATCAAATGAACCAAATACCCCAATCCATTATAGTCTACCCAGTCGATGCATATGTCGTAGAAACTCTAAAGAGCGTAATGGGCAAACAAGTTGTTCTTGAAACCACTCGTGGTGGAATCAGTGGATGTGTCGTTGATGTTAAACCAGACCATGTAGCTTTAGATACACGAGGTAGAAGATTTTTTGTACGGATTTGCGAGATCGTTTGGATAATGCCAGAATAAATCAACGACTATGGGAGCTGGAAACAGCTCTTTTTTACTATCAGAGATGCTTCGCTTTTACCGAAACTTAATACGTTCCTTTCTAATACGGTTTTATAATTTTTGAATAATGATTTGATTACCAGGACGATCGACCCAGAAAATTGAATTCCCGACCTTCTCTACACCTTGACCACTTCCATAGGTAGGAGGTTTAATTCTCACTATAAACTTGAAAGAATAACCATCAAAATGATACTTATCCAACCCCTGAGCATACTTCTCCCCAAATTTATTTGAGCCATGTAGATTTGCATAAAGATTGTCCTCATCAAAAAAAAATGCCTTGATATCCACCTTCATCTCCAAATGTTTCTGAAAGTGAGTATCTTTTTTGCAGTCTGAAATTGGCATCAAATCTTCTAATCTCATTTTTGTCATGATATATTATCCAGAAAAACCCTTTAAATTTTGCTAAAGATTCTGCAGTTCCATCACCGATATCGAATACTTGGACTTGTTTTAAATCCGGCAATCTGTACTTGACTATTCTACTAATTCGTTCATTTTCTGGTGGTGCTGAATTGAAATTATAGACTGTGGCATATAGAAAACCACTAGAAACATAACAATCTCCAAATGACATAAACCGATTATGACTGTCCTTTCCGATGTATGCCCTCTTTAACTCCTTTATATAGTTGCCATCTATATCATAAACAGAGACTGTATTCGAAAGGGTGAACTTCTCTGAACGGTCTGAGGTGACATATACGTTCTTCCCATCAGATCCAACACCTTGCCATGCCCTAAATGGTTTCTTCATTTTAATTGTTCCTTCATAAGAACTCTCAAAAGCCAAGGCATGAAAAGATAATAGCCCACTTAAACCAAATGCAAGGCATAAAATAACAATATTCTTTTTCACAGCGCCCCCTATATGTACATGATTGTATTTAATCCTCTTAGTACTATCTATTCTGAAGTACAAGAGCTCACTTACTATTATATTTTTTTGTGTTTTCACGGTATAAATTATTATCGCATCTCTAAAAAAAATTAATGAGGATTGTGAATAAAAAAACGTCTAGGATAAGCCAGACAAAATTTCATTTTAGATACAAAATCATTAGTTTTCTCTAATTAAACAATTTACAATTTCTTGCGTCACAAAAACATAGGGATTCAGATATAACCTACTGATACTTACAAATATAGCAATAGGGTTACTGACTCCAAAATCACTTTGGCTCCAAAGTGATTTTGGATTTGTAAGTTCAGGCTCTACAAGATCATACTTTTCCATCAGCCTATCCTTTGTTCCACGATCCATCACAGCTCCGTTTCCTTTATCCGCAAAGACTGCTCCTGACGAAAAACACGCCATGATCAGAACAAAGGAAATGATGAGTATTGCTAGTTTCTTTTTATGCATAATACAGCTCCTAATTCTTTCTATGGTCTACACTAAACTCTAAACCTTGTACCAACTCAAATATTTCTCGGGTAATCGCAGGAAATCTATGTATTCGACAATCATGATCAGTTCTAGATCATATTCCATAAAAATATTGGGATAAAAAGTATTAAATTCTATAATACACCTTTCTCCATATAAAAACAAAAGTACCCCGCAGTTAAAATTAGTAGGGCACTTTTGAATAATTCTCCGTATTTACAATACCAAATTCAGCACTTCCTCTGGTTGCCCACCCACCACCTGATATTTCCACAAAAATACCCCAACTACCTGATAAGATGGCTAGGGTATCTCATACTCTAAGTATCATTAATCATTTAATGGCCTTAAATTTCCTCTGACCTGTCTGGAACCGACTCATAACGAGTACGTATTTCACGATTTTTAGCGTAGATGTATAAATCTAAAGCCACTATTCCTCTACGTGCCAATTTTAAAAGCAGGACGAAAAAGTAGATTCCCAAGCCAATTGATATCAACCAAATTAAAAAGAACAAAACACCTACTCCCCCGCCGAAAAAAAGACCTGTGTGTTCCATACTATTTATCCGCTCCTTAAGCAATTTTCATTTTTTATCAGTCTATATTGCTTAAGCTAAAATAAATATATGGAAACTCACACATGAATCGCGACACCCTCCACACAGTTTCGCGTATACATTACATAAAGGAGTGATAAATCATGGGCTTTTTTATTTTCCTCTTTGTTCTGTTAGCGCTACTTAACATCTTTTTCCCACGATTCGGATGGTACATGAGATACGGATGGATGGTCAAAGGTGACGTTGAGCCGAGTGAGGCTTATTTATTAATGACACGCGTCGGCAGTATATTGGCACTTATTGTCCTCTTTTTTATCTGGTCTAGTTTCTGACTTATCCTAACGCTCTTAATACATCCTCAATCTTACGCTGATGCGACAATACGCCGTAATTCATCCAGGCCATGAAATCCACCTCATATACGCTGCCGTTACGTACAGCAGGCAAGCTGCGCCAGAGTTGTGTATCCAGCAGTTCCCGTCCTCCCCCTTCAAGCTGATCAAAGGTAATAAACAAATGATCCGCAGTCAGATTGGCAAGCTCTTCTTTTGTCAGGTTCACCCGATTCTTTCCACGGGTCAACTTCCGAACCAAGCTGTGGGGTTGCAAGCCCAAATCATGATGAAGCACGCTTCCTGTATACCCCAAATGCTCACATCCATAGAGAGTGATTCCGTAGACTGAGATTCTTAAACAAGCTATGGTCTGACTATGGACGGAACGGGTAAGCAGCTGCTTGGCTTGCTGTGCCTGATGCTCATAATTGCCGATCACATTCTGGACACGTTCCGTTCTGCCAAAGACCGCTGCTGCGGAATACAATGTGGCACGCCAATCCTCTTGATGAACAGGCAGCTTGAACAACGGAGCGATCCGGCTGCACTCCTCCAGATGCCAACGATGAAAGCCATTATCCAGCAAGATCAATTCGGGCGTATACCGGGAGAGCTCCTGCCAATTACGAGTCGAAATATCTACCTCAGGCACATTGTGGAGAGCCAGGTACTCTTGTTTCCCCCACTCGGCGTGTGAATATTGCGCCACAGGCGTAATATCCAGAGCCAATAGGTAATCTTCCAAAAAAGGAGCAAACACTCTCAGTCCATCCTGATGGAAGCTTCTGTATTGGCCGGGAGTAACACCAACCGATCTTTTGAAACGCCGATTAAAATAATACTCGTTACTATACCCGACGGATAACGCGATATCATGCATA
>DOJM01000342.1:2854-3307 GCA_003529225.1 Paenibacillus sp. | reverse complement strand
GGACTTCTTTAAATGTTTGTGTGTAGCGTGCACGTGTAATGCCTGCAACTTCAGCCAATTGATCGACGGTTACAGCTTGATTATAATGTTCCTCCATATAGTGAATGGAACGCTGGATTGCCTCATGATCACCCGTGATCTGAACGACAGAGGAATTTGCACGCATGATTAGCAGCAGCAGCTCCTGAAAGCGCATATGGCCTGCGAACCATTCGATCTCATCTGTACTTCTACGGCAATTATAGATAGCCTCTAGCAGTAATTTACATTGTGAAAAGGGTCTGCAGCTTAACAAACCAGATCGAAGGATGTCCTCTTTAGTCCTTCTTTCTATTTCACTCTGCCTGTTTTCCCCGGTTTCGATAATTTCAAAAGTAAGCCGATAAAAGCTAAGTCCCCGCTCCTCGGCATTGATTTTGCTTAATAGCCCTGGTTCGAACAAGAACCCAGTAC
>DOJM01000342.1:0-2839 GCA_003529225.1 Paenibacillus sp. | reverse complement strand
CGCTTCCTGACAGGGATTGGGTTTCTATATTTATCAAGCTATAGAATAGCTTCCTTCTATTGCTGTCTTGCAAATCTTTTGCCATTCTCCCGCCCCCAATTGAGAACCATTTTCATTCACTTCAGTGTAAAACAAAAAAGAAGGTCTATCAAGGGTGCTGATAGACCTTCTTTTTGCTATTCCTTAAAGGCGGCTGCCGTTTATTTCACCATAGCTTCCAGCAGGTCATCAAGCTTCATCGAATTGGCCGTGATGGCACCAGTCTGCCAGTGGGAACGTTCCATTCTATAAACATTCCCGTTCTTCACTGCGGGCAGGCTCTTCCACAGCGGCCCATCAAGAATTTGGATCGCTTCCTGATTCCCTTCAGTATCCCAGCCCCCGTTGTCGGGGAATACGATGATATGATCCGCTTCGAGCTGAGGAATAAGCTCTTCGGAAATAATAGATTGATATTCGGTCATTTCTGCAGCCATAGGCACCGGTGTCAGGCCAAATTGAGAATAAATCACACCGATAAAACGGTTTTTAACACCGAACAAAGCAAAGGTCTTATCCGCTACGTTGAGCCGGATCACNNCTTTCTGATCATACTCGGCGAGTACAGCCTCAGCCTTCTCCGGAATACCGAGCGCATCTGCAATCGCTGTAAGCACTTGTCTTGAGTCCTGCAGCGCCGCCTCAGGGAGACGATAAGTTGGTGCTATCTTGGAATATTGTTCATACCTCGCCGCATCCGCGCCTCCGTCCGCAATGATCAAGTCAGGGTCTTTCTCCAACAACGCTTCCAAGCTTCCGGTGATATCAAATTCTGGCACATCGAGATTTAAGTAATCCTGTTTGCCCCAGCTTGGATGATACCACTGAACCACCGGGGTAATCCCCAATGCCTTCAAATAATCTTCAACGTAAATCCCGGCCACCCGTTTAGGGTTGACTGGAATCTCAACATCTCCGAATTCCCCTGTAATCGTCCGAGTTGCTACCTCTTCTGAAGCATTTCCACTTCCTTCGCTCGGCGTGCTGCTAGCTGAGGTTGATTCCTCAGCATTCTCTGTTTTAGCAACATTATCTTTCGTAGTATTGCTATTCGTTCCGCATGCCGCCAGCACGGTCAATGCCATAATAAGTACTGCTGACCACAAAAACTTCCGACCCCATCTTACCATTATTCTTTCACTCCAATGCTATATTTTCATTGATTATCATTCTCAATAATCATTATCACAATAGTAGCATGACTTTTATAGCTTTCAATGCACTTTCTCCGCAAAAATCTTATACAAACTATTAACTAGTTTCTTCCCTTCTTCACAAATTTCTTTTATTTACGATTGATTTATACAATGCGTTCGCTTACAATAAACTCATAAACGCGCGTTTATGAAAAGAGGGGAAACATGCGCAGCGAAGATATAGCTAAGTTGGCCGGGGTTTCCCGAAGTACGGTATCCCGCGTGATCAACAACTATTCCAACGTCCCTGAAGAGACCCGGGCCAAAGTGCTGCGGGTGATTGAGCAACATCAGTACGAACCGAACAGCTTTGCAAGAGCTTTAGCCGGTAAGAAGACCGATACGATCGGACTCTTCGCCATCAGTATGAACGAGAAGGAGAATACTACCCGAATTTATCAGAACAATTACTTTGCACCATTCGTTGATGCCGTAGTCGACACCTCGAATGCCCGCGGATGTTATGTACTGATTCATACGGTGTACTCTCCCGACGATTTTATCAAGGTAAAGCAAGCTTTTCTTCAAAAACGGATTGACGGCGGTATCATTGTCGGCACTCAGAAGGATATTAATATCGTACGGGAAATGGTAGGGCTCGACTCTCCTCTAGTATTAATTGATTACGATATCTCTGAGATTATGTCGGAGCATCTTGACCGCAATCATCTGGCCGTTGTGAATTCCAAAGATTACGAGGGCACCACAGAAGCGATTGAATACTTGATCTCTCTGGGGCACGAAGAAATCGGCATCATCTGTGGGCAAATGAATACGTACTCTGGTCGAGAGCGTTATACTGCCTATGAGGATACACTGAAGAAGCATGGCCTGCCTATCAATGAGAGATTTATTCTGAAAGGTGATTTTCTGAAAGAGACTGCTTACGAAGAGGTTAAGAAGCTTCTTGCTTCTGGAGAACCTTTGCCAACGGCCTTCTTCTCCTCCAACGATGATATGGCTATATCAGCGATGGAAGCGTTCTCCGAGCACGGAATCATTGTCCCTGAGGATCTCTCCATTGCTGGATTTGATGACATTCAGTTAGCATCCCGTATTCAGCCTAAGCTGACCTCTGTACGCTTGCCGATCTATGAAATGTCCAAGGCTGCAGTAGAAAAAGTAATCGAGCTGTGTGATTCACAGCAGCAGACCTTTAGCACGATCAGCTTTCCAGCTCGTTTAGTGGAAAGAGATTCCTGTCAACCGCCGAAGAAATAGCTTAGGANNTGAAGAAATCTACATATTTTTTCGTGAAGCTGCTATGATTCGGTATCGAAACTACTGCTTTAGTTGTCCTGTATGAAAGCATTGAGAAAACTCCCTTCCCTCGAGGGAATTTTTTCTGAAACTTATAAACGCGCGTTCACAATCGAAAGGAGACTTTCTCACATGAAATTCGGAACCTTTGACGACACTCGAAAAGAGTATGTAATTAACACACCTAAAACCCCTTACCCTTGGATTAACTATCTTGGTAATGAGCAATTTTTCGGACTTATTTCCAATACAGCTGGTGGTTATACCTTCTATAGAGACGCTCGCCTCAGAAGATTGACCCGTTACCGTTATAACAATATCCCACTGGATACCGGCGGCCGCTA
>DOJM01000521.1:2038-2525 GCA_003529225.1 Paenibacillus sp. | reverse complement strand
TATTTAAAAAATATTTTGCAAAACCACCGAGACAAAGGATATGAATCTGGTTTCGAGGAACCGGATCTGGATAAAAGGACGATCCCCGCACTGAGCTCTGGGGACAAGCCCTTGTCTATTATTTCGATTGCTGTGGCCTATCCCTCCAAAATGGAGAATCCCCCGAAGTCTGAGCCAGGTGCACGAAGAGGCATTCTCGCCCGAGCATCATGGGGCAGGGATTATCATCATGTGCTGAGGGAGGCTTTAAGTAAGTTAGAGGACTTTATTCATGAGCGTGCGCCGGAGACTGTGCTGGAAAGTATGGTCGATACCGGTGTGCTGGTAGATAGAGCGGTTGCGGAAAGAGCAGGAATAGGCTTCAGCGGCAAAAACTGTTCTATCATCTCGCCCAAATGGGGATCTTGGATTTATCTAGGGGAGATGGTTACGAACATTCCTTTTGCTCCGGATGAACCTGTTGAAGAAGGCTGTGGGGAATGTACCA
>DOJM01000521.1:229-1954 GCA_003529225.1 Paenibacillus sp. | reverse complement strand
TCCCAAGAATCGAGGGAAGAACTGGAATCATCGCCCTCAGATGCTGCCTGATCCTGAAATCGTGAAGCCATTGTTAATGCCAATCCTGGATCTTAGCAATCGTGAATTCAAAGAGAGATTCGGAAATAGCTCTGCTGCCTGGAGAGGCAAAAAGCCGATACAACGAAATGCGATCATCGCTCTAGGTAATTTCAAGGAAGTAGAAGCTGTGCCAAAGCTAACAGAAATTGTTCTGAAAGAGCCGCGGCCTGAGATGCGAGGCACTGCTGCTTGGGCGCTGGGACGCATCGGTGGTAAGGAGGCTCTAGCTGCTGTTGAATCGGCTTTAGAGCGCGAAGAGCATGACACGGTAAAAGAAATGCTGAGCCGGGCACAGGATGNNATTCCCAATTGCTGTCCAGTTCTCGAAATGCTATGATAGATTCGCGCGCCGTATGGCGATGCAGACAATAGAGTGTAGAGGTGGGCTTTAGATGAATATCGCATTACCTATTATTACATTGGTCGTAGGTCTCATCGGTGGATTTTTTATCGGTGTGTATTATCTGCGCAGACAAATGACCACTATGCAGAATGATCCTGAAATGCTGCAAAAGGTTGCGAAACAAATGGGTTATAACCTGAATGGGAAACAAATGCAACGTGCCCAACAGATGATGAAGAATCAGAACCAGACAGGCGCCCGACCAGGAGCAGCTAAAGGGAATAAACGTAGAAGTAAGTAACCGGGTCCGGATAGAAATTATACGGGTGCGGAAGGGGGAGACGACATCATGGGGAACATCAATGAATACGTGAACGGTAAAGTATCAGAGAACCGTGAGCAAATCGAGTATCACGTTGAGAAAATATTAGAATTAATCGGTGAAGATACCGGCCGCGAGGGACTGCTTGAAACACCAGCACGTGTTACGCGGATGTACGAGGAGATATTCGGCGGTTATTCGATAGATCCCCGCGAGGCGCTCGGTGTTACTTTTGATGAGTCTCATGAAGAGCTAGTGATCGTGAAGGATATCGTCTATTACAGCCAATGTGAGCATCATATGGCACCTTTCTTCGGTAAAGTGCATATTGGATATATTCCGAGCGGACGGATTGCCGGGCTCAGCAAATTAGCTCGCCTAGTTGAAGCAGTGAGTCGGCGTTTGCAGGTTCAAGAGCGCATTACGACGCAAATTGCGGATATTATGACGGAGGTACTAAGCCCTCACGGCGTTATGGTCGTTGTGGAAGGTGAACATCTTTGTATGTGCGCACGTGGAGTGAAGAAGCCAGGCAGCAAGACGGTAACTATGTCTACTAGAGGGGTCTTCCGGGAGGATGCCGCCGCTCGTGCGGAGTTTCTGAGCTTGATTAAAGAATAGTATATAGAGGTGTCTATGCCTCGAAATTAGAAGGACCCATCATTCACTTTTTGTGAACGATGGGTCCTTTTGGGTCAATATAAGCGAATAGAAGTGATGTCCTCTACGAAGTGGAATGAGATCAGTAAGGCTTCCATGCCAGTTTACTGGCAGCGGCATAACGCTCTGACACATATGGCCAGTTGACGACCTTCCACCAATCGTTAATATAATCCGCACGCTTATTCTGATGTTTCAGATAGTAGGCGTGTTCCCATACATCCAAGGCCAAGAGCGGAACAACGTCCCATTGTGATAAATTCTGATGTTTTTCCGCAGTGAGAATTTCTGGTCTATGGCTGCGTGGACTCCAGACGAG
>DOJM01000521.1:0-174 GCA_003529225.1 Paenibacillus sp. | reverse complement strand
ACCATTAAAGGCTAATTCTCTCTCCCAATGTTTAACGAGATCGAAGTCACCGTTCTTACGGGAATCTGCTAATTTTACTTCAGCCTTGTTTAATCCATCTACATAACTTTGATGGTGCTTATCGTGATGAATTCTCATCGTCTTTTCGTCAATATAAGGTTCTAGTGCATTATA
>DOJM01000619.1:334-4247 GCA_003529225.1 Paenibacillus sp. | reverse complement strand
AAGAAATAAACACTGTCAATAAAAGCGGCGGATACTATGATTTCGATAAATTAAAGCTCATGCCGTACCTGCTTCGTTTGTCATTTCTAACTGAATTAAAACACTTTAAAGAAACGTGCAAGGTAGATGGGTATACGGATCAATCCAACCCGGTTACAGTCAGGGCTTTTGATAAGTGATGGACCATATTAAAAGTTCTTGCCATTACAAAGAAGGAAAAGAATTACCAGAGCAGTATTTATGTAAAGTTAGTTATTTAGAAGATGGTTTTTTATTTCCTGATTGATACATGGAAACGCCAAAAACAATTCATAAGCCAACACCTATTGCAATGTTGTGGACAACCAATCCAAAGGCAAGACCAAAGCATAAGCAATTATATAAACTAATCGCCAATGAGGGTTTCTTCTTACTCATTAAATCACCTCGATGTAATTTTCTAAATTATACCATAGGGGAATAACTAGTATGAGCAGAGCTATTAAGTTTCGCGGTAAGTCGAAAGAAACAGGCCAGTGGGTATATGGCAGTTTGGTACAGGTAAGCCGTGTTGGTTCTTTGGCGATAGCCAATTTAGACGATAAGGGACATCTTAAGCTGCAAGAAATCATCAAAGGTACTGAGGGACAGTACATTGGCCGACAAGACGATGTAGGTAATGACCTTTATAAAGGGCAACGAAACAAATCCACCAACCTCTCACTAGGCAGATTTTCCAAGGATGAACTATGGGCGGAAGGAGTTATTGCATACAACTTAGAGAGCTCTGGATTTTATATCAGGCAAGGAAAAGACAGCGGATGGGATCTTAGGCATTCCTCGAGTATTGCTTTGAATGGAGTGTTGAAGGTTAACCACCCTCTCCCTATAAAGGAGAGGATAAATAACCAGTATGTATAGAAAGAACAATTACGCAAACAAGTTGCTCATCGCCAGGGTTTGGTTCAAATGCGGATATTATAATCGGGGGATGCCTGGTGACCTCAAACGATTGATAACGAGATAAATTATACCCAACCAAGGTATAAGAATTGTTAGTATGACAGCAATAACAATCTTCCATATTTCAGATTTCTTTTTCCACATAACTCTAGCAACAATAATTGGAACAAGTATGCGTAGTGNNCATATATTCCAATACCGATGAGTATTACGACATATTCCATTTCAAATTCTCCCTATGTATTATTTATTCTCTTTTACTATCGGTTGAAAAATAAATCATTATTAACATTGCTTCAATTTATTGCAAATACGATGAAAAAATGAGGCGAAACCATGAAGTCGATAACCATCATTCAGCCATGGGCAACGCTCATAGCATTAGGGGAAAAGAAATATGAAACGCGCAGTTGGCCCACAAAGCACCGAGGTCCACTCGCTATCCATGCAGGGAAGAAGATTGATAAAGAAGCCTGCCGGGAGCATGAAATCCGTAAAGCACTGGAGCGACATGGATATACGGAAGATAACCTTCCTACCGGTGCAGTGGTGGCAATATGCAAATTGTCCGACTGTCTGAAATCAGTAGACACCTGGACAGACGGATATGAACTTGAAGGCAGGAAGCTTATTTACTCCCCTGAATACGAATTTGGTGATTTTACTCCGGGGAGATTTGCTTGGGAACTAGCAGACGTTAACCAACTGCACGAGCCTATACCTGCCAAGGGACAGCAAGGTCTCTGGAATTGGGAAGGGGTGCGAGTATGACACCAGGATGGATAAAAGAGAGTAGACGATAACGCTAATGTTTGCTCGCGATCCGGAAAATGCACTTAACGATCTGGATGTACGGATAGGCGAATTGTAGCGTGAAGAAAACATAGATCATGACAATGATGAACTAATCTTAGACGACATGATGGCCACATTTAACCTGCTAACCATTGGATATGATGCTGCATGGACTAAGGTAGAAAGGTTACCGGAGGCTCTGGAGTACAGTGTTTACACTACTTCTGGAGACCACTTCGTTTTGATATCAAGCGATAAGAAATATCTTTCCGGAATATGTAACGACGAAATCACAGCTTGGAAACTGGCACCAAACTACTGCAATAACCCTACTGACAGCCTAGAGGTACAGGCAAGGGCTATTGCTTAGGACAAAACTGCTTATATAAAAAACCTGATGTACGTGTGCTGGCGGGGCGAATATTTGGACTATTACAACATAGATGATGATGAATGGGTTCCAGCCCCGAGAGAGGGCAGAGACGGTATATATCCTTAGTAGTGTAAAAGAGTAGATCAGTGCGGTAGAAACANNGTATTTTCAACTTAGATTTCTCTTTATACTTTGACCAATTTATACAAGATAAAATTATAAAACCTAAAGCCATAAGCAGAATTTGTATTGGATCTCGATTAATATCGAATACAATTCTGATCCAGCAGCGAGAGGTATTAATGTAATACTAATATTGGAAATCCATTTATAAATATTTTGATTTTCCTTCTTTTCGTTATCCATATTTTAACCCCATTTTTTAAAAAAATATTAATTAACGTAATATATCAAACCAACTAATCTGATGTACACTAAATGAATTAGTGAATTTTGAAATATCCAGGCCTGCGGGTTTAAAATTTCTCAGGATTTTTAATTTTAATTGAAGCTACTTCTCCGCACTTTTTAAAAAATGTATATATAACCTGGGAATGCGGATTAAGTCAGTGTAAGGCAGGAGCCAGTGAAAAAAACGACAATCCATGCGGCGCTTGTACTGGATGCATCATCTGCCCAGTGGTGACCATCGATAAGAGCAGCCAAGAGTTTGCAAAGCACAATCCGTAGTTGCAGCCTTACGTTGGACTACGGAATCTGATGATAGAGATGTATAAAGATCCCCGCAATAAGACTGGGCGTAAGCGTGATGGAACGGTTCTGGTGACGGTCATGGCACATTTACAGTAAAAGCGAGGATGCGACTGTATGAGCCAGTGAGACAAGCGGAACAAGAGGACGAAGAACTGGCTCGGATGCATGGCGTGGAACCGCAGAAACTCATTTACTCCAAGGAATTAGACGAATTGATTCACCGACAGTGGGAGGAGGACTTGCGGGAATGTCCGTGGGTCGAGGATGCAGCTGAGGTTGGAAGATTCTACGAGACCAAGATTAAAGGGCTTCAGGTGAGTTTTCAGATGGTATGGAACCACCTATACGACACATCAGAATCAATAGAATAAATTCAAAAAACCTGACTTATGTCAGGTTAATGACTAGATATTCTTGTATCTAAAGTATCCTACTGTGCAAACAACAGTTGTTAGTCCAAACAAAATAGTACGGGGAACGATATTTAGAGATGTTATTGACACGAAGCATGTTACAGCAGATAGGCTGAAGCTGATGATAAAAAAGTAATCTCAGGGATGAAATCAGATTGCGAGTTTACAATAGAGTGGTTAAGTACCGGTAGACGACCGGGTAATAAACGTGGCAAAAAAACGATTGGTGTTTTAGGTTTAAATGATTATGATCGTCTTTTATTGCCTCGAGTAAAAATTGGAGATACAATTTTTAATATACTAGATAGTCTTGGAAAATGGGTTGATAAGATTAAGATTAAGGTAGATAGTTCTGTTGAAGACCAGAACGAATTGGTTTGTAAAATTCGTAATCTTTTAAAATCATGTCAACCAGATGCGTAATACAGTACTATATGTTCTTATGCCTTATTTGAAGATGATAATTATTATGAAATTAAGGAATTTATGCATCAAGTTGAAATATGGGATGATGACCTTAGTACTTTAGAGACAAATTGTTTGGAATATTCTCTTATACAATATAAGCTTCCAAAAACAAGTGTTTAATATGTTCTACTTATAATACCCTGCCATTATTGGTAGGGTATTTCTTTGCGTTAAGGCAAATTTCCCTTATCAGTGATATAGAGTTCAT
>DOJM01000619.1:0-325 GCA_003529225.1 Paenibacillus sp. | reverse complement strand
ACCAAATCATTTATATTACGGTTATAGGGTTTGGATGTAATGGCATTGCAATTTGGAGGAATCTCGCTAATGTCGGCGAGGTTCTTATATTAATGGGGGTTGCTGGTTGACAAAAATTATAATTTTTATGGTTATTCTTGTTATCATTACTGCTGCTTTTGTATTCAAAGTTTTATCAAGAAAGAAGAGTTACCCTCCCCAAAGTATAGTAATTGATCCACTTAAGATTACGATCCAGGACATAGACCGAATGGAAGACGGTCCTGAGTTTGAAGAATATCTGTATCGTTTATTTTTGGCCATGGGCTATAGTGATGCATATAAA
>DOJM01000617.1 GCA_003529225.1 Paenibacillus sp. | reverse complement strand
CTTACTTGAGAGCTTTCCATATTTTCTAGCACTGAATAAGCTTGGTAAACTGCTTTTTGTACTACTGTTTTGCCCAAAATACTTTCTTTATTCGGATCACTGTTTATTTCGGCGATTTTCGCAGTTAAAGCATCCTTATTAGCAAATGGAAATGGATGTTCTCCCCAGCCACCAAGATCAGAACTATAGCCATAAGTGGTGAACTGTGTTCGGATGATGTCACCGTCTTGAGGGTGATAATCAGACATCCCGAACGGAGGAAATTCATTATTTACGGCATACATCCAACCGGACATGTGAGTGTAGTCAAACTGACTTAGCCACTCTTGGTTTGCTTTAGTGCCAACCGTCCCACCATCGGCTGAAATCATATCTAAAATATATTGCGGTATATTCACTTCACTTTTGCCACTATCTTTAACTTCAGATAAATAAAAACTACTATCTATANNTAATTACCTTCTCCTAGCGCACGTGTTATTAATGATGCGCCATTGTCCCCTTCGTAGAATGGAACTTTAATAGGTTCCTTAATATACCCTTGACCCAATGTGAACTTCTCTACGGATACAGTTACATACCCTTTAAGTGTAGAGCTTGCTTCATTCGCATGAGCCGGGATTACACTTGTAGAGAACGTCGTGATAAATACTGCTACAATAAGTAACCAAGCTAAAAACTTATTTTTCTTCATGTTTCCATAACCCTTCCCTTCTCTTCCTATGTTAAAAAACAGAATAAACTTTCATAGCACTACAAAAAAACCACTCAACATAACGTCAAGAGGTTTAAGATAGTGAACCGCAACAATAGCAGGCATATACTATATCAAACACCTCTCTATCGCTCGTAGAGTTTAACGGTGTATCAGAAACAGGCAGATATTCTGGCTCAAGTATCATCACCCTTGCTACCTTCCCAGTTTCCCAGTGGTACCTTGCAAGGACTCCTCTTTCACAGCGGCGGGACCGCGCGGGATTCACACCCGCTTTCCATTTAACCAATCTATGATTGTATTTCCGAAACATTCATAATTGGCACCTATTGCTAATATTAATTTTTTCATGCTTCATCATATCTAATATAGTTGCTTTTGTCATGTTATATTTGTTTTTTTGTATAACGAGTAGTTAGCGATAATCCTATTGAATATCAAATCATTTTAACCACAATATACTCTTTTTCTCTCAGCTCAAAGCCATCCCCCAGTGTCAAAGAGGCCAAATCTAAGATTCGATCAAACTTTTTATTACGTGGGAGCCCTTCTTCTTCTGCCCAGCAAGTATAGAGCTCAAACTCGGCGCCTGATCCCCCATAATCTGTCATAAGCCTAAATAACTCCCGACAACACTTGAGTGAGGCGTTATACGATCCCGGTAGAGTATCTTTTAGCTTAGGGGATACAGAGAAGCCGCCCCAATTCGGTGAAATCCGGTACACATATGGACTCCGAAAATGTTTGCGAATCTCATTGTTCCAATACCCAAGTTCCTCTATAAAAATACCCGCTGCATCTTCTTCCGAGTCGTATACAAGGCAGTCCTCATCTCTTAAATGAGATAGATCTGCGATGGCATCCAAAGGAATTATGCCTTGCAGGTGCAGAGCCTCTCTTTGTTTCTTATACTCCGGAGAATTTTTCACTTCATTATATGTCTTTGCTGACAGTACACTGCCTCTTTCTCCTAACGGAAGCTCTGTAGCCGAGCCTATGTAATGAAATCTGCTCACTGGATTGCCCTCCATGACTTTGGAATCACTGCAAATCACTAATTCATATATGAATTTACCACAAATTAGTAAGGTACTCGTTGAAATTATTCTATGTTAGGGTATTCGGTAAGCGTTTACAACGAATTAATGGAGGTGTACGTGTTCATCTAAGCACCGAAGTACTAGTCATCTTGAAATTCCACTTCTGGAATGGTGATATCCTTACGTACAAGATCACGAAGAGTGGAACCAGTATTGTAGGAAAGTCTTCTTAACCTTCCTGCTATCAACATGAATAGGGCTACCCTATTAAGGGGGTACCCCTGTATTAGCTCTTTTACTAATAATATCCGGGTGTGAAACTAACAGTATAAGTAATATCCTAAATAGGCTAGAATTTAACCAAGCAGTCGGGATCTATACAATTAAATAATTCGGGCATAACAATAACTTTATCGAATGAAAAAAAGGAAGAACTTAAATTCAGTCCAGAAGACATAGCGTGGGAATTATCTGACCCGAATTTATTAAAAGAAGGGTTTTCTATTCGGTTAACTTCTAATAGGATATCAGGTTTTGAAAAATTAGTTTTTGATAAAATTAAAATCAATATAGATAAGAAAACAATTAAAAGAAATATAAATCCAGTATATTTACAATTTTATTTTGGAGAGCAAAATGGTATTTCCGTAATGGNNATATTATTACTAGTGATATACATGCGGAATTGATTTATCCTGAAGATGTAAAGGAGTTTATTGAAATAATTAATGTAGAAGTTAATCGTGATGAATATCTTTTTTGAATTTTTTGACAGCACAATAAATTATAAAATTGAGAGGTGAGCATATTGGCTGAGAAAAAATGGTTATTTATATTCATATTGTTTATAGTCTTTTTGACGGGTTGCGAAAGAAATAGCTCAGATGTAATAAATGATACTAATATAGCAGATGATGAGGAATATAATCTGATGATTACTAATAACAGCCCGTTAAATTTAAAAAGTGTAGTTGTTACTGTTGAAGAAGGAGATGAAACTCTAATTGAATCTTTGATTGATAGTAATATTACTTTTGGAAAGGTTGCGAAGTTCCGAGTGAAAAACGGAAAGTGTTTGTTTAAAATTACACTCAATCCGAAAGGAAACTACTCGGTAAGTAAAAAATCTAGTGAAGTATTTAATAAAGGAGAAATTGTTGAGTATCAAATACAAATAGAAAACAATGAAATATCTATTGAAAGAGTAGAAGGCAGTAGTAATACGTCGATTTAAAAACGGACCTGTTGAAATATACGTTTCCAAGCATAGTAAAGGGTGAGTTGTAACTATACTTTTTGAAAAGAACAAAAGTCCTGATTTATGTAAATATATACCTCACAAGTATCGTCCTTAAATGTAAGAGGCCAAGATTAAGAATCCCGCGCAGTGTAGTTTTTCTGTTTTAAGGGACCGAGTGAAACAATTCGCTTATCATTAGCGATTGGTCACTGACTTCGGTCGTTCCGCCCACCTATGTGTCCGAAGCAACCAGGTCCGCGGCGCGCAGCAGCTGGCCACGCCGCCGGCACCGATTCACGCAGCTCCCGGTAGTTGTAGATTTCCCCATTAAAAATAAGTGATACTTCGCCCGGCTCATTGTGCATCGGCTGCGAACCTTGAATTCATACGGTTTACTTAGGAAGGGTATCACTTCAACTCATCGATGAATAGGCTGTTGTAATAAATTGAATAATGGAGGTATCCCAGATGACCTTTGGGAACGAATATCCAAACAGCCAGGCTAATCTATCCGTATACCCTTACTTTACCCGTTTCAATCCTTTCCCTTACTCTCATTACTACCATCACTTCCGTTCAGAAAGCAGCCTGGAAGATCTACCCTCAGACAGCGAAAACACCAAAAAAGAACCTTTAAATGGTTATATGAACGAAAATGTATCCAGCGGGCAGGGGATTAAGCTAAATACCGGAGGAGAAGTAGGCGGTAAACACGGCATTGGTTTAAATGCTGGCGGGAATTTAGCCTTAGGTAGCATGGGTATGTATGCGGGCGGCCATATGGGCACTCCTTCATATGGAATCCATGCGCAAGGCAATACTCATCTGGACAGCAGCCAGGGTCTAGGGCTCTATGCCGAAGCCCAGGCCTTCGGCAAGTACGGGATTGCGGCTCAGGCAAAAACCCAAGTAGGTGGCGGTCAAGAGGCAGGTTTTCATACGGGGGCGCAGATCGGAGGAGAGTACGGTATGGGTGCTGATGCCGAAGGACACTTGGGGTTCAGTCAAGGCGCGGGACTGCAAACCCATTTGCAGCTTGGTGGTGAAAATGGTCTCGGCGCCCAGGCCAAGGCACAACTCGGCGGCGGTCAAGGAGCAGGCTTAGGAGTTGCCGGACAGGTAGGCAAATATAATGGAAAGTTAGGATTTAATATCGGCGGTAAGGACAAAGAAACCAAGGAGTAAAAGTTGCCCCAACGTTAAGTATTTAACCTTTCATTAGACATCCATTTAATCGTCA
>DOJM01000618.1:11735-12014 GCA_003529225.1 Paenibacillus sp. | reverse complement strand
TTCTTTATCCTGAGCGGTTTGTGATTCAATATGGAGGGCAATCCAGCGAACTGACACAGAAAGAGGCGATCCTGCTAGAAGCTTTAATACTAAAGGAAGGACGTGTCGTAAACCGCGAGCGCCTGCTTGATCTTATGTGGGAAGATCAGCATTTTATTGATGACAATACATTAAATGTCTATATTACCCGTGTTCGCAAAAAGCTTAAAGACCTCGGTCTTGACGATATTGTGGAAACCGTAAGAGGTGCTGGCTATAGGCTTAATGCTACTAAGGATG
>DOJM01000618.1:7918-11660 GCA_003529225.1 Paenibacillus sp. | reverse complement strand
TTTCACTAATCCTTTTCTATCTGCTTCAAATGCTACTTATTCCCTTGCTATATTGGCTGTCTGGTGAGAACAGACCGATCTCTATCATGCTCTACGGCATAGCCTTGAGCACTGTAGTTCTTCTGTNNGCATGTTCGCCGGATGGATCAACATATCGTATTCATGAACCGCTGGGTTCATCAGATGAAGACCCCTCTGTCAGTCATTCAACTTTCGCTAGAGGATCTTGAGGATGAGGCTGCAATAAGTATTCAGGAGGAATTGGAACGTCTGCGCAGAGGGCTGGAAATGGTGATTTATACTTCAAGGCTGGATCGATTTGAGGATGATTTCCATGTGGAGTCGCTAGTTCTTAATAAAGTAGTTAGTGCATCTGTTGCCGAGAACCGCAGGCTTTTCATCCGAAGAGGCATAAAGGTAAATATACAAATTAATCCCAACTTCACCGTATATAGTGATGCCAAATGGTTAATGTTTATGCTAACCCAAATCTTAACCAATGCAGTGAATTACACCTCCGGCACTGATAAAACCGTAACTCTCACATCGCAGCATATTGGAACAGATCTCGTACTTAATATTACTGATCAAGGTATCGGCATTTCTCCTGAAGACCTCAAACGAGTGTTTAATCCATACTTCACCGGTGAACGTGGACGCCAATACCATGAGTCAACAGGAATGGGGCTCTATCTTGTGCGAGAGATTTGCAATCGGCTAGGACATACTGTGGAGCTTCAATCTAAGCTTGGAGAAGGCACTACAGTCCAAATTACTTTTCACAACAGTGACCATTTACAGAGATAAGGTCGGAGGGTACTTCTAGTCATACTTATGGCTACGGAGTCCCTCTTCTTTATGTATGGCCTACTCACTTCGGGTACGAACATAACCTTAAACGCGTTGTAAGATAACGTTAAGGTAAATCCATAGCAGTACATAGCCTGATCTTGTAAATTATATACATAACACGTCCCCGCTTAAGGACGGCTGAAATCACATTGTAATGGAAGGAATGAAAGGAATGAATGTTTTAGAAGTCAAAGGACTTAACAAAGTATATCCGGGCAAAGTAACGACACAGGCCCTCACCGATATTCATCTTAGCATTGAAAGTGGCGAATTTGTTGGCATCATGGGCCCCTCAGGGAGCGGCAAAACCACTCTGCTTAACATGGTGTCCACCATCGATCAGCCCTCCTCAGGTGAGGTGTACATTAACGGCAGCAATCCTTATCTTTTGAACAAAAAAGACCTTGCTCACTTTCGCCGCAGAGAACTCGGTTTTGTATTTCAAGACTTTAACCTTCTGGAGACTTTAACGGTAGCCGAAAATATCGTGCTTCCCCTAACGCTGGATAATCGCAAGCTCTCCGAGATGGAAACCTTGCTGCAAAAGGTCGCTACACGCTTGAACATTACGGAAATTTTAAATAAACGCACCTATGAAATATCCGGCGGACAACGGCAGCGGACAGCGATTGCCCGAGCGATTATTAGTTCACCTTCGATCATTCTAGCAGATGAACCTACAGGGGCACTCGATTCCAATTCCTCACGAATTGTGATGGAGTCGCTAGAGGATATTAACTGCAAAGAAGGCACTACGTTAATGCTCGTGACACATGATCCGCTGGCAGCGAGCTACTGCAACCGAATTATTTTTATCAAAGACGGGAAACTAGCCGCCGAAATTCACCGGGGAGATAACCGCCAAGCCTTCTTCCAAAAGATTATCGACACACTTTCATTCTGGGGAGGGAATAGTCATGAACTTTCCTCAATTCGCGTTTAACAATGTGAAGCGTAATTCTCGGGCGTATTTTGCCTTTTTCTTAAGTAGTGCTTTTATGGTCATGATCTTCTTTTCATATTCTGTCTTTATTTATCATCCTGGTGTTGCCAGTATCGAGCTAGGTACAAATTCAGCCGCTGGTATGAAAATCGCTTCTTACATTGTGTTTGTCTTTGCTTTCTTTTTCGTTCTTTACTCGATTAGTGCATTTCTAAAACTTCGTAATCTGGAGTTCGGCATACTAATGATGTTAGGTGCACGTTCAGGTCAGATCAACAAGCTGATTCTTATAGAAAATATGCTGATCGGATTGCTGTCCATAGTAACAGGTATGTCTTTCGGTATGCTTTTATCCAAGTTGTTTTTGCTGCTCAGCACGACCATTATGGGAATGGATCATTTACCTTTCTATTGGCCAGTTAAACCACTATTGATCACATCTATTTCTTTTATCTCACTGTTTCTGGTCATCTCTATCTTCACACTGTTATTTATCCGCAAACATCAAGTCCTTGATCTGTTAAAAGGGAGTGTTAAACCTAAGAAGGAGCCCCTTGTTTCATGGCTGCTCTCGCTCCTTGGGCTTTTGTTGTTGACGGCTGGGGTACTCGCCATTGGAAAGCAGTTATCTCCAATTACGTTATTAGTTGCTGCTGTCACGGGGATCGCGGGAACTTACTTCTTTTACTCTCAGCTGTCCGTACTCGGAATACGTCTGCTTAAACTAAGCCGCAAGCGACTTTGGCGCGGAACCAACCTGTTATGGATTTCCGAGATGAGTTATAAGATCAAAGATAATGCAAGAATGCTGTTTCTTGTAACGGTTGTAACCTCGCTCGCTTGCATGGCGTCAGGATTTATTTTATCGATGAATCAAGCAAACGTAGAACTCTATAAAAATAGTCCATTCGCCATGGAGTATTCGATTTATAAACCGGGGAAAACTCCCCCTGATTTAGAACCCATTCATAATAAATTACAAAACGCCAAAGTGGAGTATACAGAGAATAAAATTGAGCTGATCTCTGCCTCCATTCAGAGCCTGGGTAAAGAAGCTACCCAAAGCATTGATTTAATATCCTGGTCCCAGTTTAATCAGTTATCTTCAAAAATGGATATGTCCGAAGTAGCTCCCTTATCTGACAAAGAAGCTATCTTACTGCTAAACCCTCAGTTGAATTCACAGAATTACACTACTAATCAAAAGATTCTGCTTAAGGTTCAAAACGATACGGAGCTTATGCTGAAAGAAGTGAAAATTCCGAAGAGCCATCCCATGGGGCAATATACAAGCTCACTCTTAATTGTAGATGACAGCTTGTACAAGAATATCTCTTCTTCAGCAGCGAAGTACACGAGATCATATGTGAAATATCTATATAAAATCCCTGCTTGGGACGGCCCACCGCCTGTGGAAACCTCACCTGAAGCCATCATCACTAAAGAACTGATCCAGTGGAGTAGGGATTCCAACAATACCAATAATCAATATATCTCCATATTAGATGCTCGAGCAGATAATTATCTAATTACCAAACAAGGTATGGCTATGCTTAGCTTTATAGGGATCTTTATCGCGCTTATCTTCTCGCTTTCTTCAGCCAGCTTCCTCTTCTTCAAGCTTCATACTGAGCTGAATGCAGATAAGCAAATGTATAATGCCTTGTCTAAAATCGGTCTAAGCGTCAAAGAAATGTCTGCTTCTGCCACCAGACAAATCTCTGTGCTATTCTATATTCCGATCATTGTCTCCACCATCCAGACGCTTGTCGTAATAAGGCCGGTATTGAAGCAAATTAGTATCACGAATGTAACGGTGCCCGTGCTAATTACATCCGGAGCATTCCTCGCCGTGCAGACGATATATTTCATTATTGCGAGATCACGCTACATTCATAGTCTCAAGAGGATAATGGTATGAAGAATAGGATGAAAAGAATCGTAACA
>DOJM01000618.1:7616-7898 GCA_003529225.1 Paenibacillus sp. | reverse complement strand
TTATTTCTAATCGGTCTGGTGCATCATTATTTCCAACCCGGTGAAACCTTGCTCATTTATGCAGTCATTGGACTGATTCTCCTTCCTTTTTATAAGTTAAAGTCAAGTTTTGTATTGGCTGCGGGCATTGTGGTCACCCTTACAGGTCTCTACTTAGGCCCGATAGTGGTAACGTTTGGCATGTTTCTGCTTGGGCATTGGAGTGGTCTGATTGGATTATTTCAGAATCCATCACGGTTTAAGCGAGGATTACGGATCACACAAGCGGTTTCTCTGCTGCTA
>DOJM01000618.1:0-7490 GCA_003529225.1 Paenibacillus sp. | reverse complement strand
GACACAGATGATTGCGGCAGCGGCCATACTGCTTCTACAGATCATATTTAGTACCCTTATGCTCAAACGGTTCCGGATGGGACCCGCAGAATATTTATGGCGACTCGGAACTTATGGAAAAAAACGTATGGTTAAACAGCAATAAGATCCTATCAAAAGGATTCTGGCTGATCTATGAGCATTTTGCTATAGTTGAACTACTAATTTCTGCAGCAAGGAGGCTCCAGATTCATGTCCAAGGCCGACCATATGTTATCCATTCTCTGGATGCTCAAGCAACGGGGAAGAACCGCCGGAGAACTAGCCGAAGCGCTAGAGATCAGTGTCCGCTCTGTATACAGATACATCGATGCGCTATGCATCAGTGGTGTACCCGTTATCGCGGATAGCGGACCTGGCGNNTCCATTATTCTTTGACTCCGAAGAGCAGCGTGCCCTTTTACAAGCTTCTTCTTTTGCCAGGGGGACCGGATATCCTTATGTTGAAGCTCTGGACCGAGCCCTATCCAAGCTGAAAAGATATAGCAATGCCCAGCAATTAGAACAAATGGAGCGCCATGAGAATGGCATTGAGACGATCCATTCTCCTTCCCCGTCGCTTAGTCACCTGATTCAGGAATTGGAATTAGGGACAGCGAACGGATACACCCTGCAAATGGAATATCGTAAGGGTAATGGAGAAACCAAATCATCCCGTGCCATTGATCCTTACGGACTTGTATTATGGAAAGGGCAGTGGTACACCGTAGCTTACTGCCACGAACGACAAGAAATTCGTAGTTTCAGGGTCGATAGAATCATTGAACTACAACGGACAGAAGCTATGTTCGCTCGTCCTGCTGACTTCTCTGCACGTGATTTTTTGTTAAAGAGCTTACTGCCTGTACGCAATACTGAAGAGAAACTAGTTACAGTAGTCATCGCATCCGACGAGGGAGTCATGAATGATCTATGCAGTCATTGGTTGTTCGGACATACGCTGGTACAGCGCATGGAAGGACAAGCCCGCTTTCAAGTGGACGAAACTTCTTTACTGACTTATGCACCCTACTTCTTGTTGCCTTATGGAACCACATTAAGAATCATGGAGCCTTCCTCACTTAGAGAAAGACTAGCCTCCATAGCCTCCAATTTAGAAGCTCATTATAAGACATAAATTATTCTTTAGGATCACTGACCGTAGTTGTCAGTGATCCTTTTGTATAGTGTAAATGAGTCTGAGGGAATAAATGAACCTATAAATCAAGGAGGAATAACGAATGAAGGAATTACACTATGAATTTTATATTGGCGGAACACCTGAGCAGGTATGGGAAACCTTAATCTCTCCGGAAGGTACGAAGCAGATTTATTACGGCAGCATAATTCGTTCGACCTTCAAAGAAGGAGAATTACTGGAATACATCGGACCCGGTGCAGATGGAGATGAAACGCTGCATGTCTATGGGACTCTGCTGGAGTTCACCCCACAAAAAGCACTGCGTTTCACGCATAAGGTCGGCCCCTCCTATCATAAAGGACATGAAAGATATGAATCGCGTATTTCTTGGCTGCTTGAACCAGTGGGTGGAACCACTAAGCTCACGCTTATCCACGATGAATGGCATCCTGAGGATCCTTCGTATGCTGGCAGCACCAGCGCTTGGTGGCAAATTCTAAGTAATACCAAAACCTTAGTAGAGACTGGACGCACGCTTGATTTTGGAAGCTGGACATAACTTCACGGATTAGACTGTTCCAATATAAAAATAAGCTTATGAGTAGACTCAACCTTAGCCCCTCGGCTAGAGAGCGCAAGCCTTCTTTCCATTAGGGGCTTTTTTGCGCCTAAATTGATTTTGCCTTAGGGAAACATTCTTGTTGCAGGGACAAAGTTATTCACATATACTAATATTGTGTCAGACCACAAGAAAAATTCCAACGCACAAAATAATAACCATAAAAATACAAATAACAATAAATGAAAGAAGGGGATCTAATGTCTGGAGCTAGTATTCCTTTATCAGAAGCGGCTAAAGGAAGCACACTGCGTATCAGCGGCATTGAAGTTCAGGGTGTGCTTAGAAGAAGATTACTGGATCTCGGGTTTGTAGTCGGTAATGCCGTTGAGGTGTTGCGCCGTAGTCCCTTAGGAGATCCTATAGCATTTCGGGTAAGCAACACGACCATTGCATTACGTAGAGAAGAAAGCTCTTTAATATTTGGAGAAGTCATCGGAGGTGTAGAAGCATGAGTCATTTCACAGTCGCTTTTGCAGGCAATCCTAACACTGGCAAAAGCACGCTTTTCAATCTGCTGACCGGCATGCGCCAGCATACAGGAAACTGGGCAGGTAAAACCGTCATTACTGCTGAAGGCGAGTTTAAGCATAAGGACCATACGTACCTCGCAGTAGATCTTCCTGGTACGTATTCGCTGTACTCGAATTCTGCTGATGAAGAAGCGGCTAGAGATTATATTATTTTTGAACAGCCAGATGTGACACTAGTTGTTCTCGATGCTACCTCGCTGGAACGAAATCTCAACCTTGCCTTGCAAGTACTGGAGATTACCGGGCGGGCTGTGGTCTGCATCAACCTCATCGATGAAGCCCGTAAACTCGGTATCGACATCAATCTGAAGCGTATTTCCAAACGTCTCGGCGTGCCTGTTGTAGCGATATCGGCTCGCAATAAAATCGGTATTGAGGCGTTATTAGATCAGGTGGAGCAAGTGGCTATAGGTGCATTCACTGCACAGCCACTGCGTATTATGTACAACGAGGAGATTGAACGAGGAATTGCAGAGCTTACACCACTGGTAGAACAGACCATTGGCAGCAAATACCCGGCCCGCTGGATTGCACTGCGCCTGTTAGATGGTGATGACAGCCTTCTTACCTCACTTAAAGAGAATATGAAGAATAAAGAATTACCTGAAGCAAAGGAGGTCATCGGTCATGGAGTCACCGCATATCACTAAGGGATTAGATCCTCTAGATTCCTTGCTGTCCACAGCGAAAAAGCTCGCTGACGGCGGAGCGATACGGGATGAGATTGTCAGTGGTATCTATGGCGTATCCGCAGGCATCTGCGGGGATGCAGTCACCTATAAGGATAAGAAGAAGCTGAACAGCACTTATAAGCTAGATAATATCGTAACTTCAAAAATATGGGGATTCCCCATTATGCTCGCCATCCTCGGTATCGTATTCTGGATTACGATTGCCGGCGCCAACTATCCTTCAAGCTGGCTTGCTTCCTTCTTCGGCTTCATCGAAGGTTATCTCACTGCCGGATTTGAGGCGATCCATGCCCCCGCTTGGCTACACGGTGTACTTGTTCTTGGATTGTATCGAGGAACCTCATGGGTCATCAGCGTCATGCTGCCGCCAATGATGATATTTTTCCCAGTGTTTGCGCTGCTTGAGAATTTCGGGTATCTGCCGAGGGTTGCTTTTAACATGGATCGGTTGTTCAAAAAATCAGGCGGTCACGGCAAGCAAGCTTTGACCATGTCTATGGGTTTCGGCTGTAATGCCGCCGCGATCCTCTCCACACGAATCATCGAATCGCCACGTGAACGGATGCTCGCTATTTTGACCAACAATTTCGTTCCATGTAACGGCCGCTGGCCGACCTTGATTCTATTGTCTTCCTTATTCATGGCAGGAGCGGCTACGACAGGCGCACTCCGTACACTCACCACTGCCTCCGTACTTATGGGGATGGTGCTAATCGGCATCATCGTTACCCTGACGGTTTCCTGGGTCATGTCCAAAACTGCGCTACGTGGTGTGCCGACACATTACACGCTGGAGCTCCCGCCCTATCGCCGGCCGCAAATTTGGAAGACCATACTTATTTCCTCCAAAGATAAATCCTTAAATGTTCTCACTCGGGCAATCGTAGTAGCTGCCCCCGCTGGAATTATCACTTGGATCTTAGGTAACCTATTTATTGGCGGCGATTCTGTCCTGAATCATATGGCCGCATTCTTTGATCCTTTTGCACATATGCTCGGCATGGATGGCTTTATCATCATGGCCTTTATTCTTGGACTTCCCGCGAATGAAATCGTACTGCCCATTCTGCTTATGGGCTATATGTCCTCAGGTGCTATGGTCGATATCGATAGCTTGGGCAGCATCAAAGATGTCTTTTTATCACATGGCTGGACTTGGCTGACCGCACTTAACATGATGCTGTTCTCCCTGCTCCACTATCCTTGCGGCACAACACTCGTGAACATCTATAAGGAGACGAAAAGCATGAAGTGGGCTGTTCTCTCAGCAGTCATCCCGCTCGGCATCGCCATCGGAGTAACTTTTGCTGTCGCACAACTCGCTCGGTTGTTCGGGTGGGTGTGACGTAAGCCTGCGGCATGAAATTCCCCCTCTTCACCTTGATTACCGGCAGCACCTTATATCACTTTCATTACCTAACTTCAGCTGGCTTCACATATTTCTAGCCTCCTTGAAATATGTTTAGGGAAATCCTCCCTCTAATTCGGACTTCATAAGTGAAAATTGAACTTTTTGCGGAATTTCTCCCTATAAATGATCGGATTATTGCCAAAATGGGCAATTTCTGCTGAATTACAGGGAGGAATTCCCTGAATATTGATGATATGGAGTATCAGCTCAAACAAATAAGCGGTAGCCCGAATAACTCCCGGGCGACCGCTTCATCACACCAACATTTTATTTCTTTCGCGTTCCACCATTTCTACGACGGTACAATACAGCGCCAACTATAGCTATCAGAACGATAATGACTCCACTGATCCCTACATTAACAAGTGGCAAGGAATCACTGTCCGCAGCTGGTTTACCCTCAACTTCAGTCGCCCCATTATTCCCAGCTTCGGATTTCGGCGAATGATTTGATGTTACCTCCGGAGAAGCTGTAGGAGTCCCTGCCGATATACTAGGTCCAAGCTCCTTCAGATCCTCTGATGCCGAGGCAAGCAGCTTCGTTCGGCTACATAAACTGGCCACTAGTTTATCTGATTCTCCTTCGCCATTCGCACTAGCATAGACGATATAACTTTCCCCTTCCACGAATTCAAACCCACAGCTGGCAGACGATAAAGCAGTAGTCAAAGTAACTTGATTGCCCTCGACCCCTTTCCAGCTGGAATCGACTTCAAAGGTTACTTTTACTGGATCCGCAGATGAGATTATAGTCCCCTTTGGCTCCTTTTTGTCCACTACTTTCCCAGTAAAGACGGCTGAACTTGTCTCCAGTGCCTCAAGTGGTTCCGCAGGTACAACACAGGAACATGCATAAGTAACCGAGGGCCGTACGGTCAGCAAAGCCATAAATATTAACGTTATACTTAGGAACATCATAAGTGGACTGCGGAAATTGGCCTTAAGCATCATAACAACCTCCTTCTTCTTTACTTTACAGACGGAACAGAAGAAGAAAGTGTTACAACAATTTCCAAACAAGTTATACTTGTCTAGTCTTTTCCATCCTGATTAGTCTTCGTTAGTCTCTCTTGTCTTCTGTGCCGACTCATAATTCCCGAGCGATTGCGATCAATCGCTGAATTCCTTCACGCAATACTCCTTCACTTGCGAAGGAATAGCTAATCCGAATTCTCGACTTCATTTCCCCCAGCGGATCAAACAGCTCTCCTGGCACAAAAGCAATCGACTGCGCCATACTTGAGGCAAACAGTCGATCCACCGAAAGATGATCCGGCAGCTTCACCCATAAATTCAAACCACCTCGCGGAGGCGTCCACTCCCACCCAGTTGCAGCCAGCTCTTCTTCCACGATTTCCTTATGCACTTGAAGCGCAATACGCAGCTTACCGAGATGATTCTGCAAGCGTGATGAAGTGTAGTAATGCAAGAATATTTTTTGATTAAGCAGCGGAGTTCCATTGTCAGCGAGTGATTTGGCTGTGATCAAGCGTTCCATAAATGGATAACGGCAAGCCACCGCGCAGATCCGTAAGCCTGGAGCTACATATTTACTGAAGCTGCTGATGTAAATCACCCAGCCCTCCGTATCATAAGCAAAAAAAGGCGGCGGGGGCTCCTCTTCAAAATACATATCGCGAAAAGGGTCATCCTCTACCAGTAGACAGCGATAACGCTCAGCTAGCTCTACTAACAGTTTGCGTTGCTGTACTGGCACCGTATATCCGGTTGGATTGTGATGGGTCGGATTGATGTAGAACATGCGTGGTCTATGCTTTTTCATCAAAACTTCAACTTCCTCCAAGTCATAACCCATCGGAGTGATCTCCACCGGAACCAGCCTTGCCCCCTCCCGGCGAAAAACATCCATGGCCACACTGTAGGTTGGTCGCTCCACAAGCACCGTGTCCATAGGCCCGAGCACAATTCGGGCAATCAGATTGATCGCCTGCTGCGCGCCTGAAGTAATAAGCAACTCTTCCGAGGATAACTGTAACCGGTGCTTCTTCCGAAAATGACGACTTAGCGTCTCCCGTAACTCCTCATCTCCCTGAACCGAAGAGTACGTCCCCATGACCTTGGGATATAAATCGAACACTTTTTTGACATAGTCGGATAGAAAAAGATTTGGCAAAAGACCTGGATCAATCAGCGCCTGTGAGAACTGATACTTAGCAGGCATTCTCTGTATATCCGAAAGAGGATTAGTGAGCGCATAGGCAGTCACTGCTGCTCCTTTTTCTACAATGGGAACCAAGCTTACTGGCGATACGTAATAACCCGATTTATCTTTCACATAAACTTTACCATCCTCTGTCAGCATTCTATACGCTTTGAATACCGTCAGTCGATGTACCTTTAATTCCTCCGCCAGCAGCCGTATAGAAGGAAGCTTATCATGTGCCCCCCACTCCCCTCGCTCCATGCGATTCATTAGAAATTCATATACCTGCCGAAACAAGGGATGATTATGCTCCACGCTCGCTGACTTTTTCACCTCACTGCAACTCCTCTCCGAACAACTCCTATTTACAGTATTGTACACGATTTTCGAAGTCATCTGTTCTATTCAACATCATCTGTTCTGTGTTCTCCCCTATATGATTAACGGACTGGTTCAAGGATCGCTATACACACACACTAAAGGGGACTTTCAAAATGATCTTATTCGCTTATGCACTTGTATGTCTGATCTTCGGCACGACCTTTCTAGCTATCAAAATCGGTGTGGATGCCGGTGCACCGCCCTTCTTTNNGGGCGCTGTTCTATTTCTATGGATGGTCTGGAAACGTAAGGCTAGCTTCTCCCTGCTCCTGCGTAAAGAAATGCTCTTCACCGGATCTGCGTTAACCTTTGGCACCTTCGCGGGTCTCTACTGGGCTGAACAATATGTATCTTCCGGGCTTGCGGCTGTACTCTCTGCCACCGGTCCGATCATGATTCTGTTACTTCAAACCTCTATTCTTCGTCAAAAAGCGCCTGCCATCTCCCTATATGGTTGTATTATCGGATTAACTGGCGTACTGCTGCTCGTTCTTCCTAATCTTGTCGTTGATATTTCACCGCTATGGCTCA
>DOJM01000180.1:7732-10242 GCA_003529225.1 Paenibacillus sp. | reverse complement strand
AGTGAGCTTAACACTGCACAAGTATTATAATCAAAACCATATTTTGCACGTGTGTAGCCAATTTCTTTAATGGTATTGCGTACGATGGCAGGAATATCTACATACTCAGATTTGGTACTGATTTCCCCGATCACCAAAACAAGACCAGTTGCTACTGCTACTTCGCAGGCTACACGTGCATTTGGATCATTAGCTAAAAATGCATCGAGTACCGCATCGGAAATCTGGTCACAGATTTTATCCGGATGCCCTTCCGTCACGGACTCAGAAGTAAACAAATGACGCCCTTTAATAGACAAGTATAACAACCTCCCTTATGGTTAGTCTGACACTGTATAAGGAGTTCCTTAATAATCACAGGCCAAATTAATAAAAAAATATAAAACAAAGAAACTCAGGGGCCTGTTCTTTTTATGAAGGATGATTGCAGTATTTCATGTTTATATTCACTAAACTCTTCAAAAAAATGAACCTTTCCCATATGGAAAAGGTCTAAGGCTTTCCTCAAAAGTCATATTATCTTATTTGGGAGGTGGTGTCAATTACTCCGAAGCCCCTCCATCACAGTATAAATATTGATTTCAAGGTATTAAAAAGAAATATCAGATATTCTTAATAAGAATTCCTTCACCCTGATATTATTAAAGAAGAGACTGTTCGGCTTGCTTAATGAGTCTCTTCGTGATTTCTCCACCAACAGAGCCATTATCTCTCGAACTAAGATGTCCAAGATACTGGCTACGGCCAGAACCACTACCTCCGATTGCTCCTAATTCAGAAGCAAACTCTGTGTCTGCTCCGCCTCCATAATGCGCTCCATATAAACCAAATTCAGCTGCAATTTCATATTGCATTTGCTTCAGCATTGCCCGACTTTCCGGTACCACTGTACGATTGTTACGTGCCATGTTACAGCACCTCCTGTGAATTTGTAAGATTACAGGAATATTGTGCGTTCAACAGCTACTCTTCAATCGCGCCAATGATTTGTAACTTTGGAAAACTGTTTTAATGTGTATGATAATGCGCCTTTAGGGGCATCATGTTCATATAGCAATATATCTTATTTCAAGGTATAGCCACCACGCACCATGACAACAAGGCCAAGAGTTTGTCCTGATTGCACAGTAATACCACGACTATCACGAGGGAAAGATAATAAATGGTTAGTCGGTGCAGCTACTCCATTGGCAAGGTCTTTACCATCCGTTAAATCAGCAACACCATTTGCATCCTGAGAGTAGATAACCGCTTTACCCGCACGAACAATAAATTCAGCACCTGCGGAAGCAACTAAGGTTTGTCCTGGTTTTACATCGACAATTACGGATTCATTACTGCTAGTAGTTGGGTTTGTTGTAGCTGTTGGAGCTGAGCTTGGACTCGGAGTAGCTGTAGCTACTGGAGCTGTGCCTGTACCACCTGTAAGTGCCTTCTGAATTTGCTGATCAACATAGCTTTTGGTAACCACTGGGTCATCTGCTGTTCCAGGCTGTGAACCCACACCTGCACCTTCAGCAGTAACATTCAACAGTGTTCCAGCCCATACACCACCAGCCAGCAATAAAGCTGCTGTTGATACTTTCCATACGGATTTCAATGAAATTCCTCCTCTTATGGGGGTAAAAACCTATAAAAAAAGAATAGCCTCCGAAGAGGCTATTCTGTGCTTCGGTAATCGGAGATTACTTAGCGGAGATTTCTGTTTCACCTTTGATAACGTTGAAATCAGTATCAATAAGTTTAGCGTCTTTAATGACTTTAACTACGATTCTGTTAACATCATTACTATTAAGGTCAAGTACTTCGTTTGTTGTTACTTTGTTGTCGATGGCATGTTTTTTGAACTTAACAGACCATTTGCCTTTGTCAGAACCATACTCAATCTTAGTGATTGAATAGATATCATTTTGGTCAACAGCAGTTGTATCGGAGTTGATGAAGAATTTCAGATCTCTCTTCATATCAACATCAGTAGTCTTATCGTTCAGATCCTTAGTGAATCCGAGGATCAGTTCAGTAGAACTACCGCTGGATACTACAGCAGAAGTGAAGACTGGAGCAATTCTGCTAGTCAACTTACCTGTTTTCTTAGAAGCGGAACCATCGATTGGGTTGCCCGCTACATCAGTAACACCATTAACTACGAATTCATAGTTATCAGTCTTCTCAACACTGGAGCTTGGAATGTGTACATATGCACGAGCATAAGTTGGATTAGTTGCACTTTCGATTCTTACACCAGCAGCATTTAACGTATCGATTGTTACGAAAGATCCTGCAGGTAGACCTTTGTTACCTAATGTGTAACTATTGATATCTTGCATAGAAGCACTATTCAAGCCACCTGCATCATACAGATTGACTTCGATTGTGATATCGCTATAAGTTGATGTTCCTACAGTCAGTTGGCTATCTTTGAACACGATGCCACTATTATCAGCATTGAAGCTGTACAATGCTGGTACAGTAGTATCATTCGAAGCACTACCGATAGAAACAGTCAATAC
>DOJM01000180.1:7345-7723 GCA_003529225.1 Paenibacillus sp. | reverse complement strand
CAGCAGGAACATTCACGCCAGTCAATGTAAATGTTTTGCCGCTTCCCACTACGCTACTAGCGCTGTGTGTCAATTTAGTGGAATTACCATTTTTATCGTTGATCAGGTATACATCACCTTTACCAAGATAAACGACATCTTCGGAGAATTTAAGAACAAGACCTTTATTAGTTGCAGTAGTTGTGTAAGTAGCAGTAGTTACTGTAGGAGCTACTGTATCCTTAGTAAAGGTGATATCTTTTTTAGTTTCAGTACCTAGGATGTTACCCAAAGTATCCTTAACTGTTGCTCCGAAAAGAACTGATCCAGTAAATGTACCAGAGCTAGGGAAGCTGCTCAAAGGAGTTTCCAAAGTGAACTTCTTACCATTGTCAGAAG
>DOJM01000180.1:6561-7149 GCA_003529225.1 Paenibacillus sp. | reverse complement strand
ACTCAGTGTAAGTGTCATTTTGAACAGATACAGAAGCACTCTTACCATTTACGTAAGCAATGATACCAGTTGTTTTAACTGGCTCGCTGAATTTAACATAAACATCTTTAGTCGTTGCTTTAGCAGTGGAGCTAACAGATGCAACAGTTGGTGCAACAGTATCAGCTACAGTCAACAACGAAGTGAATGTAGGAACCTTTTCGCCAGCAGTAGTAGTCACAGCGTCACTTACAACAACTGTGTAGTTACCTTTAAGAGCTTTAACACCTGGCAAAGTGATTACAGCTTCAGTGTTATCTGCGGAGACAGAAACACTCGCATTAGCAACTTCATCTTCTTTGTTGCCAACCTTAGTTACTTTCACAACGCCTTCGATAACTTTACTGGATTCAGCCAAAGTATCAGTAGCGATCGAACGGTTGAATTTAACAACTCCTTGCTTAGCATTTGGAGCTTCTACAGAAACAACCTTAGGAGCTGCCAAAGTTACTTTTGCAGTGTAATCTTTTTCAAGGTGTTTAAAGTTGATTGTAGTTTCAACACCTGCTACAAGAGCAGTTGTCAATTCAACAGTTGTAGTAGTTTTGG
>DOJM01000180.1:6211-6525 GCA_003529225.1 Paenibacillus sp. | reverse complement strand
CTGTTTCAACTACCAAAGAACGGCTAGCGTTAGCTTTGAAGTTAGTGTCTTTAGCAATCAGACCAGCATTGATTACCGCTTGAGCATAACCTTTAGCCCATGCAGATGCAGTGTTGTCAGTTGTAGCTGGTGTTTCAAGTTTCAAAGCGCGGAACAATACAGCCGCTACTTCTTCAACTGTTACTTTACCGTTGTAGTCAAAGATACCTTTAACAGTATCTTTACCTTGCATCAAGTTAGCTGCAGTAACAGCTTCGATGTAAGGAACTGCCCAGTTCTTAGTGTTGTAACCTTTGTCTTTGTAAGACAATTTG
>DOJM01000180.1:261-6199 GCA_003529225.1 Paenibacillus sp. | reverse complement strand
CTCAGCGCGAGTAAGATCTTTTTCAAGGTGAGCTTGACCATCTGGGTACCCATTGAGAATACCTTTCGCTGCCAAAGCATCAAATTTTTGTTGCGGAGTTGTTGCTGCGTCACCAAACGCTACAGAGGCAAACATCGAGAATGCCATTGCTGTAGATAATGCTACGGATAAAATTTTCTTCATAACCTTTTTTTCTCCTCCTTGGACGTTCATAAACTGAGATTTTTCTTTAGTTGAGTAGCTCGTGTCACTCATTAGCCGATGCACCCCCTTTCCAGAGTTGAGCAAATTAAGTATAAATAATGTCTGTGACGGGTATCACAGAAACTGGTAAACAATGATCAGGACATGACAATACTAGATTCCTAATTATACCTAAGTATTATACAATGTGCCTCAAGTCACGTAAAGCTAATTTTTCCATTTTGTTAAATTCGCTTTACCACCGGTTAATTTCAACTGCCTGTGTAAATGACTCTACACCTTAAACGCAGAAGATTTGGAAAAGTTGCGGTTTCTCTAAAAAAATTTCTTTTTTTATTTTCTCCGACACAATCCCAATAGAAGATACATATGTATGTTCTACTAACTATTGTTAATAATGGTTTGCTACGGAAAATATTATACCATATTCGTTTTCTAAACGTCATTATGCAATATTTACTAAGTATCAATAACACTAGTGCCATTTATTTAAACATTCCCACAAATTTTGAGTATGCAGGAGAGGATCTCCCTGATTTCTCAAATCACCGTAGGTCGATTGTATGAGGTTCCATTCGAAGCTTTCCATACTGATAACATCCATGCTGAACGCAACAAAAAAGCGCCGTTGCCGGCGCTTGCTTCTATTACAGTAGGGTCTAACGAATCTTCATAGATAACTGGATCAATTCCTGACGCTTTTCAGGACTTGAGTTTACATTGTCATACATTGCATCAATAGCTGCGCGATTCTCGCGGTAGCTCTTCTCATGTTTGATTGTAGTATGAGACCATTCGATCAGAGCGTTCTCAGCAACGACAAGCTCGTTGTATGAATCATGGAATCCTGTAGCCTGCACAAGCTCCTCCATGACCTCTTGTGTAATTTCCTGTAGTGCCCGTTTAGCCGCAATTTCCTTTTCTAACACTTTTGCTCTATTCTCAAACATATTCTTGGCTTTCATGTAATCCAACTGTGCTTTTGCTAAAATCGGTTTCATGGTTGGCTTTCACCTTTCAGAAAATAATATTTTCTACGTTATTGTAACGTAAATCGAAGCAGATTACAAAATATATGTCCTTGGTAATTGCTCTCATTACATTAAAACACCGGTCTGCGAGTATTTTTTCGCGGACCGGTGACCAATCTTTTGCTTTAGTTAAAGTTCTTAGGGAAGATACTTGTACTCTTTTGCAAGAGTGCAACTGTAATCTTTCCAGCCTCTGCTCTAGTCAACTTACCCTTTGGATTAAAGTTATATACGGGTTTCTTCTGTCCTGTAACCGTCACAGCGCTTCCTTCCATAATCTTAGCTTTGGACACAGCCTCAATGGCAGGGCGTGAATAGAAATCCATATTACTCGTATCAACAAACGATTTACTTAAGGTTGCCAAGAGTTTATTGTCATTCAAAGACATCTTCAGCTTCAACGCTCTAGCGATCATTACTGCCGCTTGTTCACGTGTTAAAGCTTGGTCAGGTCCAAAGAAGCCATCACTTAGTCCTGTAACAATCCCCGCCCTAGCAGCAGTCTCAATATGTTTGAAATCCCAGGTAGCCGAAACCGCTTGTGGCACAATATCGAAGAATGTTTGCTTATTGGCATCATAGTTTAAAGGAATACTCAGAGATTTCACCAGTAATGTAGCGAATTCGCCACGTGTTGTTAAATCATCTGCACCGAATGCATCTGCACGAAGATTAGTCATGAACCCTTTAGAATACAATCCATTCATAATATTTCTACCCCATGGGTGATTCGTAATATCAACAAAGCCACGACGTAACTTCATAACAGTGTAATAACCAAACTCATCAAACGGAACAGTAATAGTGTGTTTCTTCGTATCTACTACACCACCTACGTTTTCCCATTTGCCAGCATCCGTATAGCGGAATACTGTTATTGTCGACCCTACTTCATCCACAATGCTGGAATTAAAAGTAAGCGTCAATTCACCGCGTTGGGAAGGTACAATTTTACGAGTTTGACTGTACTGCGTAAAATACCCCGTCTTCCCGCTAGCGTCCACAAAATGCGGAGTAACGCCATTGGTTTCAATATTAACACCGTCTTCTCCTAAGCCACCGCTAAGCCAGTATATATCGGATACTCTTGAAAAGTTATTCGTAGAGACGGTTGATGTGAAGCGCAACGCGAGATCCTGCGGGATCACAAGTTGACCTCCTCCACCTTCTGTTCTGTCATCGCTACCAGTGACGTTAATTATATTCCCGTAATCATTCTTACGTTCAACGACACCGTCAGCGGGGTCAGCAATACCAAACAATAATTTTGTATTAGGATAATATTTCGCAGCACCAGAGCTTGTAAATCCCTTCATAATTGTCCCTTTAGGGAAATTCAATTCCAGAGCTTTATTGAAAACACTATACTTCGTAGCTACCTTCTCTGCCATATACTGCGTGTCNNGACATCTATAGTATCGCTAATTGTAGAGTTAGCACGGACGATTTGTATCTTAATTGGCGTGGATTTATCTGCCTTCAAACCTACATAATCATAGGTAAAACGATCAGAATTGGGAATATCCGTACGTTTTTTAGCTTCATCTTTACCAATTATTACTTTTGTTGCCCCTTCGGCTTCAATGTCAAAACGAACAAAGTTCTTGTTAACAACGATTTGTTTACCTACCGTTGGTACAGGTGAGAGAAGACGATATGGTGCTACTTCACGCACTACCTCAAGACGCTGTGTAGTTCTTGCCCCTGTCTTATTAATAAGCTCAAGGGTATAAACTTGACTTCCTGGAGCATCAAATTTAATGTCACGTAATCGTAAGATAAAGTTCTTAGCGCTTCCGATGTACTCATAGTACAGGCCATTTGCAGCCAACTCATCAGGGTAACGTTTTGGACCGATAGGCCCTTCAGGATTGTCTGTTAGAAGCTTATCTTGTCCTGTTGAAGAAAATACCAGAGTTGCACCCTGATATAGATTTAACGTCGAAGCTCCACTACCTTGTAGCACCAAGTCAAATTTATCTTTGCTTGTAGTGTATTTTTCGTCCTTATAAACAATTTCAGCTGGCAATGCAAGAATTGCATTACGCTCTACTTCATTAGTAAGAGTTGTTGTTGTAAAGGGTAGACGATTATCTCCTAAGGTTGGGTGGAACTGCTTTAACCCAGATATATTGGTATCAATGATATAGAGTTTCTGTTCTTTTTTAATAATCCGCTGATTCCCTGCATTATCTATTGAGACTCCTGTAAATACGATTTTATTTTCACCGTACACAAGGGGCCCTTTCTGACTAATCTTTAATTCGAAATTGAAATCCGGTTTATTTATTGTTATGTCAAAATTAAAAGGTTTTTCAGATAATAATTTACTATCCACACCATTAATCTGCACTTGTGAATTTGAAATATTCTCAAATCCAATATATTCGCCGACTACCTTTAGAGTATTTTCGGCACTTGAATTAAATTCGTAGGTTTGTCCGTCATGCAGATTACTTACATAAATATAGTTTTTAGATACATATGAAATATCAGCATTATAATAAGACTCCGATCCTGTATATCGGAACTGTACTTTCTGTTGACCATTAGAGAAACCCGTAATTTTATAAACGTATTCGTTTGTACCGGTAACCGCTGCAGCAACAGGAGATATACTTAACGGTTTATTACTCAAAGGTAAATAGTTAGCAGTTAAAACAGCTGAAGTTGATATATTAGTTTTTGCCAAAATGTATNNGTTTAGAGATATTCGTAAGAGCTCCTGAGCCTGTATACCCAGGGAGATAGTACATTTCTGCAATAACCGTCTCATTTTTCAAGAATTTATAAGAATAGATATGAGAACTACTGTGAGTGCCATAATCGACACTCAGCTTAAAGTCATTTACGCCAGGGAGAATATCTAGATTAGCATTAGTCGTAAATTTAACCAACTTGTACGTTGGAGTAACGCCATCAGGACCAGGAATAGTTAATTCCTCTTCCACTTTTTTTATCGTAACAACTTTCTCAGTACTAGTACCTTTATTAATGGTTAATTTAGCATTTGTTTCGAATGGAGCTACGTTATAAGGCACCAATACCTGCCCTGTAAAGCCCGCAACACTAGGTGTCAGGTCAGCAGTTAATGTCGGTATTTTGTCATTTAGAATATTATAGTCGACTGAATTATGATTGATGTTCAAAGATGCAAACGGTTGATCCTTATCAAAGAAATAAACCGATCTGTCAATGGTTATAGAATCCGAAGCATTTTGAATTACGATTTTAAGAGTACTTAATCCCGGATTCAAATTCAAAGCAGGTGTAAAAAATGTTCCGTCTTCCAATAAGGAGGTTTGCAGAGCTGTTCCGCCATTCACGGAGACACTAACTTTCGTTGCATTCGCTACTTTACCTTGGAGAGTAACTGTAGATACCGGCACAACTACCTGTGTTCCTTCATTCAAGTTCAGTGCAGAAGGTCCACCCAATACTTTTAATTCTGTTACGTAAGGTACTTGATCATAAAGCACATAGAATGATTCAGAACGTTGGAGATTACCTTGCATACCAGAGAAAGTAATCTTATTAAAACCTGTATACAGAACAAGACCAGACGCTACGAAGCGATTGTCCGGACTGTTGTTATCTGTCGTAACTGTTCCAGTAGTTAAGCGAGTCGAATCCGTTACCCATTTTTTATTTGTATCCTGAGTAAGCTGCTCAACAGTAACCTTCATTGTAGATGAGGTTACTTGTGAGTAAGTCCCTGTAATCGAAAAGGTAGGATTACTTATTTTGTAGACACTAGAACGGCTAATTAACCCCTCTGGATTTTGATTACCTGTTGTTGGCACAACATCCTGCTTCAACAGAACGGTATTTCGTAATGTGAGATCATCCGGACTGAAGAAAGTCGTGGAGCTCGTGGTAGCCGCTGCCGCTATCGGCGTGTATTTACCTGGGAACATAGAAACGATCAAAGCCGCCAGCATCAGCCAAACGAACGGTCTCTTAAAGCGTTGCATGTGTTATATCTCTCCTTTGAGTATAAGTTCTCGTAAACCTTCACTTTGTTCTTTATCGGTCATTAGTAGCGATATTTTTAGGGAAAATAACAAAAAACTCATCCGAAATCGGATGAGTTTTGTTAGTTATAGAAAATTTTAGAATAATTGCTTAGTCGCTTAGGACTTAGAGCCTCTTTCCGGATCAGCCTTCATCCGCATTCTTAAAAAGAAATTAATCACTGGACGTTTAGTCTTACCAATCAAACCTGTGATTTCAGCACCGATTTGCAGGAAGAAGAGCATGATACAGATGACCACGAACGTAACCCAGTTCGCTTCATATAGAGCTGCGGATGATTGGATGACCGCTAAAATACCGAAAAATGCAGCAATACCATAAATAATAAGTACAGTCTGGCGGTGGCTAAAGCCAAGCTCGCGTAGACAGTGATGCAAGTGACCTTTATCTGGTGCGAAGATTGGTTTCTTCTGCAGCTTACGGCGCACGATCGCAAAGAACGTGTCCGACAATGGTACACCAATAATAAGCAAAGGTGTAATAAACGAAACCACTGCAATCTGTTTAAATCCTAGCAAAGCAAGTAATGCCAAGCAAAAGCCCAAGAAAAGCGAACCCGTATCACCCATGAAAATCTTAGCAGGATGGAAGTTAAAGAACAGGAATCCGATGATGCTACCTAGAAGCAACAGACACAGCATTGCCACCATGGTGTTTCCCATCACGAA
>DOJM01000180.1:0-216 GCA_003529225.1 Paenibacillus sp. | reverse complement strand
CAGCCGCGAGCCCGTCCAGCCCGTCGATCAGATTAACGGCATTGGTAACACCGACAATCCAGAAAATCGTAAGCGGGATAGCAATCCAGCTCTCCAGTGAGGAATACGTATTGTTAAATGGAATATTCACAAAGTCTACAGTAATACCAAAACCGAAAACAACGATACAGGCTGCGATAATTTGGCCCAGTAGCTTCACTTTTGCTGATAATTCGA
>DOJM01000178.1:3307-3735 GCA_003529225.1 Paenibacillus sp. | reverse complement strand
GCTTCAACGGCATCAAGAACATGCTGTGGATCCTGATCGCCAACGAGACGGCAAGTAATCTTAGCGTGTGCTTCTTTCGGAATAACGGTCTTGCTTCCTTCCCCTTGGAAGCCGCCATACACACCGTTAAGCTCAAGGGTAGGCCGAGCACCAATACGTTCTACAAAGGAATAACCTTCCTCGCCATATAACGCATCGAGTCCAAGTCCTTCGCGAATCTTATCTTCATTCACGCCTTGCTTCACGAATTCCTCGCGTAGCATTGGAGAAAGTTCAGGTACACCATCATAGAACCCTTCTACAGAAACACGACCTTTGTCGTCATGAAGGGAGCTGAGCAGGGACACGAGAGCGTGCAGTGCATTCGGAACGCCACCACCGTAAGAACCGGAGTGCAGGTCTGTAAGAGCTGTAGTTACGCTCACTTC
>DOJM01000178.1:3049-3228 GCA_003529225.1 Paenibacillus sp. | reverse complement strand
TGCAGGGCGACCACGTTCCAGCAGGGAAGTATCGGAGACTAGCACCGCATCCGCAGCCAGCTTCTCTTTGTTAGCTTCCAGGAATGGAGGGAGATTTGCGCTGCCGATTTCTTCTTCACCTTCGATGCAGAGCTTGATGTTAACAGGAAGAGAACCTTCTTGTTTCAGGATTGCTTCAA
>DOJM01000178.1:1478-2854 GCA_003529225.1 Paenibacillus sp. | reverse complement strand
TTCTTTAGTGTGTCTGTCAGCCAATGGGCTGCAGCTAGTACATCGTCCTTATGCGCAGACAAGGCAGAAATACTTGGAATCTTGAGCCATTGTTTTAGTTCTTCGAGATGTTCATCCCGGTGTGTTGAAAAATACGTTTCGTATGACATAGTGAGTATGTACCTCCTTAAGTTTTGCTGCGCAAAACCGGCTTCGTAAGCGCCTGGGTATGAGCTTAATCGCCATGCGTGACCGTCTTGTTTAGCATTCTATAGGAATCATTATACTGGAGAACTCACTATGGATCAAAAGCGAATAGAAAGACGTCTTATCTGATGATCGTAACCGGAGTTTTTTTTCATAATTAANNGATTGTTGATTACTAACAGTAACCATGATAAGCTGATTAAGCTTAAGGGACAAGAAGGCACTATTACATGCTTAAGTTACATGGAGGTAACCACTTTGGAGCATTCAATGGACGAACCCATTCGGCTAATGCCGACGTTAGAGGATTGCTCCATCACCCGCCAAATTCTCGACAGGGTTGGGGACAAATGGAGTGTGCTCATCATTGTTAATTTGGGTGCAGAAGCATTGCGGTTTAAAGAACTGCAGCGGCGTTCTGGTGGTATATCACAACGGATGCTGACCCAAACCCTGCGTCATTTAGAACGGGATGGTATAGTTTGGCGTAAAGTTACACCGACGGTACCTTTGACTGTTGAATATGGTCTGACGAGTTTAGGAGAATCCTTGCTGGATCCTTTAACTTCCCTAGTGGAATGGGTCAATAGAAACAACACTGAAATTGCCAAAGCGCGTATAGGGTATGATCGTCAGCACGAAATGCAAGAGTAGCAAGCTAGGAGTACAATTTACTGGGATAGAGGATGAATTATTGTGCAAAAGAAAAGTGAAAAGAACACATTTATATATACTTACACCTGTTCAGAGGACGAGTTATCGCTATGTCAGATGGAGCTTCGTNNNCAAGAGTGAGGTAGAGGTGGATGTCAGCCGCAGTCCCTTCATTAAAGAACGAATTGATGTTATGTACGAGGGAGACAGCTTGCCTGAGATTTATGATCAGACGGAGCAGGTGGAGCTTGGCGGCAAGACGTTTAAGGTTATTTTTGTGAAGACCAATGATCTGTCCCCTGCGGATAAAATAGAATATGATGAGCGTAGAGTGATCGAACGAGAAATTGGGCTGCGTATTGAAGGGGAAGCGGATGTAAACCACCCTCAGTTGGTATACGGTATTGTTACGCTGGGCGGTCGCTGGTACTTTGGAGCTTATCATAAGAACAAGGCCACCTGGTTCCGTCAAATGAAAAAGCCGCGTAGCTACTCTATCGCGCTTAGCACACGTGTAGCCCGAGCTGCGGTCAATA
>DOJM01000178.1:0-1457 GCA_003529225.1 Paenibacillus sp. | reverse complement strand
AATCCGGAAGGTGTACGAGCCATCGATCCTTGCTGCGGCATCGGAACAGTAATGGTAGAAGCTCTGTCAATGGGAATCAATATGGTTGGACGTGACATTAATCCTCAGATCGCGATCGGTGCCCGAACGAATATTGCCCATTTTGGATTCACAAGTGAGGTCACGCTTGGAGATATTGCTGACATCACAGAACATTACGACGTAGCTATTGTAGATATGCCTTATAATCTATATTCTAGTATTACACCTGAGGAACAGTTTGCGATTCTAGTGAATGCACGCCGGATTGCAGATCGGGTAGTTATCGTTGCGATTGAACCGATGGATGAGATGATCACAGAAGCTGGATTTACGATTATAGACCGCTGTGAAGCTAAAAAAGGTTTGTTCTCCCGTCATTTAATGCTTTGCCAGTAATCCTAATGAAGTTATTTAAAGGGGGGCAGCAATGGAGCAGAAATGGTTAACCTGGGCTAAAGAAATACAGGCCATCGCACAGACTGGACTAACTTACGCTAAAGATGTCTATGATATAGAACGGTATCAAGCTTTGCGGGAGCTAAGTGTGGATATCCTCGCTAATTATACTTTCGAAAGTAAGGAGAGAATAAGACTCTCCTTTGCTAGTGAGGGTGGCTATTCTACGCCGAAAGTGGATATCCGTGGTGTTGTTTTTCAGGAAGAGAGAATCCTTCTTGNNGGGCGCTTCCCGGGGGCTGGGGAGACATCGGTCTGTCACCGAGTGAAGTCGTGGTTAAGGAAATTGGGGAAGAATCAGGATTTGAGACAGAAGCAATTCGCTTGCTGGCTGTTTTAGATAAGAAATTTCATAACCATCCTCCGGAGCCGTATCACGTATATAAGTTTTTTATTTTGTGCAGAAT
The DNA here is from genome assembly GCA_003529225.1 of Paenibacillus sp. Taxonomy (GTDB): domain Bacteria; phylum Bacillota; class Bacilli; order Paenibacillales; family Paenibacillaceae; genus Paenibacillus_AQ; species Paenibacillus_AQ pseudetheri. The sequence goes on along the minus strand of DOJM01000178.1, from coordinate 573 downwards.
TATAGGCGGCGAGGCGATGCAAGGGGTGGAGACGAGTGAAGTATCCTTTTTTGCTGAAGATGAACTGCCTGAGCTCTCAGTAGAGAGGAATACAAGTGAGCAGATTGGAACGATGTTTGAATATTTACGAAATCCAGAAAAAGTAGTAATATTGGACTAAGAATTTGAATATCATATATAACTTCAGTAAAGTGATGTTTTTAATGATTTGAATTATGGGTAATATCTANNATCTATTTTGTAAGCACTTACAATGTTGGTGTTCTAAGTTTTTGGGTTGAGCGGTCTACATTTTTTCCTCTACTGTGACGATAAGAATTTTAGGAGGGGATCGCATGGAACAAGAAGAGTTGAGCATTCCATTGAAACAGGAAAATGTAGTGCGTCCTGCAGAGGGCAATATTGCCACTGGGCTGGTTTGGGGTATCTTAATCAGCATTCCGTTATGGATCTCTGTTATTGGCTGGATTCTGGGGTTTTGGCGCTGAGCCGTATTTTATGAATATCTAATCCTAATGGTTGTATAGTATACATTAAAGGCGGTCTCTTCGTTGCTGAAGAGACCGCCTTTTT
>DOJM01000263.1 GCA_003529225.1 Paenibacillus sp. | reverse complement strand
AATATAAGACATAAAGTATAGGTGTAGAACTTATACTTTCTTATATTTTGAAAAAATATTCTGGGAGGATCGCAGGATAGAGAGTCATTCGGGTGATTGTACTTTCACCAGTGTAAGTTAGATTCCGAGATTCATCAAGCAGGCGGACCATTCTCTATAAATATTCATCAACCGATTATAGGCTACCTAAACAACAACACGCGCCGAAGTAATATCGGCGCGCGCTGAATGCTATCTTTTCTATTAAATAAGATCCAGAACAATCACGTTCACAGAATGGGCCGCTAGATTTACAATTGCAGTGTCTTATCAAACATGATTTTCGTTTCAACCGGAGTAACCTTCTCATCATTTTTTTCTGTTCACATTAGGTGTGTGAACTAGCGAAGCATCGCCCGTTAAAGTAATCCATTTACCGGTAGTAGCTACGTTTAAGCCTTTCAGATCAAGCTTCGTTGCTTTCTCTACACGATCCGCATTCACAAGCTTCACATAGAGATGCTTATCATCTTTAGTAACGGAATTGTATACTTCTCTGTTATACGCTTCGAGCTTATAAACAAGCACTTTACTTGTTGTCTTGCCATCTGTGTAAGAGCAAATCAAATGCTTGCCATCTGCTCCACCATAATTAACAGTGATGGTATATTCCGTATGATCCGCTAGCTCTTCATAGCAACTAGCTCTTAGGTTACTCGCTGCTGTACTAGAGGAATAATCGCCGAGCGTATAAGCCTCAATCCCTTGCTTGTACACCTTGACTCCTGTGGCATCGCCATTATAGCCAATCGCATATTCGATAACATCTTTATTTTCCGGTGAGATTTCTGTCAGATCATTCCCATTACCTGAGTAATCTTGACCCACATGATCAAGGATTATCAAACTTATAATGCGCTACCAAATTATCATTAATAGATTTGTTACTGTTGTCATTGTTCATAGAGCATCACCCGTTATATTTTATAGTAGAATGAATCATTTGCCTTTTATACGAAACATAATAACACACTTTATATCGATTAATATATTAACTGATTAATGTTTGTGTGAAACAAAAGAAGACTTTTTTTATAATTAATGATTACCAAATAGACCCTTTTATTCATGATAAAATGAATTTGAAAGCAAGAAGGAGAGATGAAATATGAATAACCATGTAGGGTATGAGTCAACAAAACGCGATTTATTTACAATTGAATGTAAAGATATCCTGTTACGAGAGTTTAGTGTGGAGGATTTAGACGAGTTTCACGCACTTACCACGCAGTCTGAAATCATAGAATTTCTGCCCGACTGGAATGTCCCTAAAGAACAACGGCTAAATTGGTTAATAAACTATGAAATAAAAGAAAACCAACAGTTTCTAGAAGCGGTCTCAGCGGATGGAAATATCGGGGAGCTTCGTCTTCGTTTAGGCATTATTTTAAAGGAGAAGAATGAGTTTATCGGTTGGTGCTGTACAGGAATGAAGGATGAATTACCCGCTCCGAACAGAGAAATCATGTATGCCATATCCAAGGATCATCGCGGCAAAGGGTATACCACACAAGCTGCCAAGGGGTTAATTAAGTATTTGTTTGAGCACACATCTACCGATGTATTAAACGCTATTGCTCTGGTACACAATACACCCTCAAATAGAGTCATACAAAAATGTGACTTCGACTTAATTAATGAAATTACGATTGAAAATGAAAGCTATAATTATTACCAGCTTTCTAAGCGGTAATGGAATAAGAAANNACCTAAACAGAGGTTTTTTTGAGCTGATTCATGATTGAGGCTTCATACGAAGCATTTGCGCTAGAAGCTGTTCCACATCCTTTTCCGGGAATGCCGTCATTAGCGTGTCTTTAAAGGTTTCTTGTGCACGGATGAGCTTGGCCTCACCAATGGAGGTTAGGGAAGTATAAATACTTCTGCGATCACTGTCGCATGCTTTTCTCTCTAAAGCTCCGCAGCCCTTGGCTTCAAACCGGCTAACTAGTCGTGAAACCGCACTTTGGCTTAAACCAACCATAGATTCGAGTTTCTGCAATTTCAGTTTTTTCTCTGGGGCTTCTGACAAGAATAATAACAAGTAGAACTCTTTTAAAGATAAACCATGATTCGCTTGCAAATTAACTTCTAATTCATTCGTCACATTCATTTGTATATGCGTTAACGTCAACCAATTCGCGATAAGGTCATTGTTAAGAATTTTGTCCATCTATCTCTTCATCTCCTGAGCGTATGACTATTCATGAATTTTTTCTTCTATATAATAGTACTACACTCCACATCCATTGTGCCAAGCTTAATCCAAAAAAGAGAAAAGANNCTGCCGAGGAATACCCGGGTCTTGCTGAAGCTTAACTCCAGCCTCTAAGGTCCAATATGGATTTCTCAGCATCCCCCGACCCACTGCAACAAGATCTGCTTCTTCATTCCCAATGACTGCATTAGCAAGAGCTGGTTCATCCAATCTGCCTACAGCAATCACCGGTACATTTAAACCATATTTGATCTCTCTTGCCAAAGGAACTTGATACGCCGCATGTGTTCCTGGCTTGCCGGCAGCCGCGATAGGACCTTCACCACCCGCACTAATATGGAAAATATCTACGCCAGCTTCTTTATAAACTTTACTAAATGCCAAGCTTTCCTTAATGCCGTATCTGCCCTCTACATATTCTTGAGCTGAAATACGCATGATCAATGGCATTCCTTCAGGCATTTCACTTTTCGCTGCACGAATGATTTCAGTACCAAACAAGGTCAAATCTTGGCCATATTCATCTGTTCTTTGATTCGTTAGTGGTGAATGGAACTGATGAATAAGATAACCGTGCGCACCATGAAGCTCTATAACATCAAACCCTGCTTGAATCGCACGCTTCACGCCCAACCGGAATTTCTCAACCATACCCTTCACTTCTTCAGTCGTTAGGGCACGGGGTGTTTTGGAGTCAGCATCAAATGGAACGGCAGAAGAGGATACAGGAACTGCTGCATCTTCAGCCTTACGCCCAGCATGAGCAATTTGAATACCTACTTTTGCCCCATAGGCATGACAAGCATCAACAATTCTAGCCAATGCAGGTATTTGCTCATCGGACCAAATGCCAAGGTCAAAATCAGTAATTCGGCCATCAGGCTCTACATCGGTCATTTCAATAATAATTAATCCAGTTCCTCCAATGGCGCGGCTTACGTAATGATTATAATGCCAATCGGTAGCAATTCCGTCCTTGTTAGTCACTGAAT
>DOJM01000439.1:4598-4829 GCA_003529225.1 Paenibacillus sp. | reverse complement strand
CAACCTTAATCGGATATCGTATAGCCGGAATCGAAGGAGCAATTGTGTCAACACTAGGTATGGTTCTGCCCTCATTTTTAATCATTATCGTTATTTCCATCTTCTTTTATCGGGTGAGGGACAGTCAATGGATTAAAACGTTATTTTATGGTTTGCGTCCAGTGATTACAGGCTTGATTGCCTATGCTGCGATTCGGTTTGGTTTAAATAGCGTGGACAACGTCTTCGTTA
>DOJM01000439.1:1435-4413 GCA_003529225.1 Paenibacillus sp. | reverse complement strand
TTTTATAGTGAGTTGTCCGAGCAATTTCCTAATATGAATGTAGAGGATGAGATTTTTGAGGCGATGGAGGAAGCCGGAACGGATAACCGGTTGACTGACTACTCGCTTGGCACATCCGTCATCTATGCGGCGTTCGCTTATTCCGTAGCTGACGAAGCCTACACGGCGATGCGGGAGTTGGCTATAAAACACAAAGTAGGATTTTTTGATGTAAGCAGTAACGAAGGCGATATTATTTTTCCTTGAAGTAAAATGATTTAGAGTGTTGACAGCTGGCTGCTCTTCTTGATGTTAATGAAGTGGCAACCAGCATGTTTCTAACTTTTTTACTCTAATACAGACGGAATTATACAATCCTTAATCAGAGGCCACCGGTCACGAGGCTGAAGTGTGAATTCTGAGGCGATGGCTACGACAAGTTTTTTTTCTGGAATGCAACAAATGACATTACCACCATCACCTGATGCTGAGTAAGTGTAAATCCCATCTTCTTCGCGTAGCCACCACAAATAACCGTAATGATTAGGGTTCATCGCTGTTGATTCTTCAATCCATGTCTCCGAAATAATCTGATTATTCTCCCATTTTCCACGGTTCAAATATAATAAACCAAAACGCGCCATATCGCGTGGAGACAACGTAAGTCCCCATCCTCCTGTGGTGATACGATTTGGGTCTTCCACCCATCCCTTCACATTTACCCCGAATAAATCATCAAACCCAAATGATTTCATCTCATAATCCGGGATTTCCGTCATGCCGATAGGTCTGAATAATCGCTCGTTAGCAAACTCACGGGCACTTTTTCCTGTGGAACGAGTGATGACAGCTGACAGTAAGTGCGCCCCCGCGGTGGAATATTTAAAATCACCAACATTCCCTTGGTGGCCAAGGATATCAAGTGTGTATTTGATCCAGTCGGACGATTTACAGAGTTGCTCCAGTGGCTCATGCCAGTCTTCAAAAGCATAGGGAGCTGTCATGGTGAGCAAATGGCGTATAGTGATTTCTCGTTTTTGTAGATTGGCAGCAGCATCGTCGGGAACATAGTCGGGGAAAAAATCCAGCACCTTCTGATCAACATGCTTGATAAATCCTGCATCAATGGCAATACCAATGAGGGCGGATACGATGCTTTTCGTTACAGAAGCCACATGATGCAGATCATCCGGGCCATAGCCATTGAAGTATTGTTCATAGGCAATATATCCATTTCTCACCACTACAATTCCGTTTATATTACTATAGTCGGATTTAATCTTCGCTTCTAGGGCTGAAAGTTGTTCAGCATCCATTCCTAAGGTAGCCGGATCTGATGTTTGCCAGTCTGTCGTGGGCCAGTAGTTTCTATTCAAGAAGGTAACTCCTTTAATCAAATTTTTGTGTGAATATGAGTGTGGCTACGATCTTTTCTTAACTGGAAAATACACCTCAGTAACAAGATCCTCAGGATCAGTAATTTGCGTGGGGTCTGTTATATATTTTTCATAGGGTGAGTTCACCATTTCATAACCTTCATTTTCTATCCATTCTGTGAGCTTCGCATAAACCGATGTTAATTCTGAATAAGGGCCCTTATAAACAGACTTCGCACATAACCCTTCACGTAATTCTCTCGTTCCCTTTACGATCTCCTCAATAGGTAGGGCGAACTCTGTATCATTCCCGGCAGGATTATATTCTTCACTGTGATAAATTGTTATTGGCGTGCCCAGCAAGGTCAGCTTTTCAGTGGCAATAGTTTCATACAGTTGGCTAAAATACTTACCATATCCAAGTGCATAATCATCACTGCTCAACATTTGACGGGTGAAAAGAATTTGCATTGGTTTGGTTTCAACAAGTTGCACTTCTATCTTATTTAGGTAGGACATCATAGATAATCCTTTCTCTAAATTTAGAACATCACTATTAATTTGCTTTAACGTATATTCGTAAGTTCGTAGTTTCTCTTGTAGTTTTCTTTTTTTGAGATTTAGGGCTGTACTAAGCTTCTCTTCAAAATGATCCTGCTCCCATTCCAGAATATCTTTGATTTCTTCTAGTGAGAAATGATAAGATTTCAAACGGTTGATAAAGAGCATTTTTGTTAGTTGTTTGATGGAATAATACCTATAACCGTTCTCAGGATTAATCTCATCGGGATGAATTAATCCAATTTCATCATAATACCGCAGCGTTTTGGTTGACACTTCGCATATCTTCGAGAATTCTCCTATGGACAGCAACAATCTCATCTCCATTTCTTCGATATTTAATGATCAATTCCACTATGCACCTTCCCCTAAGGGTAAAGTCAATAGCCAGACTTCTTACCTGGAAATAGGTTACGGTTGTGTCTTCACAAATCGGCTAAGATCATTTAAATATTGATCGTCCACCAATTGTCGTGGAAAGAAAACAGCGGTTNNGGGATGCAGCATTCTTCTTCGACAGCATAGAGTGGTCAGCGTTGGGAAAGGAAAATAAGAGACGGAGAGCAAACTGGCAGGTATTTTTTCACGGTAAATAACTTCGGTTTCCTCAACATCTACATTGATATCTTGACCGCCGAGTACTAAATGGACAGGAGCATTGAAGTAACTGTGAAGGCTCCTGCTAAGCCAATTACAGCACCGGGTATTCCAACATCCGTAACTGCAACTGCAGAGAATGGCCAAGCGATCATTACCTTTACACCGCCGGTGAACGATGGGGGAAGCGAAATTACAGGTTATCTTGTAACGGCTAATTCGGGAGGGCTGACGGTTACGGGTAATGGAAGTCCGCTTACAATCAGTGGTCTGACGAATGGTACAAGCTACACCTTCACGGTACAGACCATCAATAAGGCTGGCTTTAGCGAATCATCTGCTGAATCCAATTCAGTCATCCCGAGCGCTCAATCCAGTGTTGATGTTCCTTCTCAACCAACTCCATCAGCAACGCCACCTGTGGCAAATGATGCTTCCATTTTAATCAATGGTAAAGCGGAAACC
>DOJM01000439.1:429-1391 GCA_003529225.1 Paenibacillus sp. | reverse complement strand
TGAAGGTAAAGGTGCTGTGGTTTCTATCACTGCCACTCGGAAATCTGATGTTATCGTTGGCGAACTAAACGGACAAATGGTTAAAAATATGCAGGGAAATCAAGCAGTACTTGAAATCAGAACGGGAAATGCGACATTTACACTGCCTGCCGGGCAGATTGATATTGAGGCCTTATCCGCGCAGATTGGCAAGTCTATAGCTTTACAAGAGATTAAAATACAGATTGAAATCAGCGCACCAACTGCCGATCAAGTTAAGGCATTAGGAGCAGCTGCACAAAACGGATCATTTTCATTAGTCGGTGCACCAGTAAACTTTACAGCTAGAGGTATTTACGGAGATAAGAGTATTGAACTTTCTCAATTCAATACGTATGTGAAACGTACGATTGCTATTCCGGAGGGGATGGACCCGAATAAGATTAGAACCGGTGTGTATATTGATTCTGATGGTTCAGTGCATCATGTACCTACTGATGTGATAGTCATTTAAGGCAAATATTTTGCTACAATTAACAGCCTTAGTGGTGGCACTTACTCTGTAATCTGGCATCCGCTTGAATTCAGTGATGTTGCTAATCACTGGGCAAAAGATGCAGTGAATGATATGGGTTCCCGTTTAGTTATCGAAGGGACTGGCAAGGGTCAATTTACACCTGATCAAGCGATTACCCGCGCAGAGTTTGCGGCGATTGTCGTTCGCGGTCTCGGACTAGGATTGAGTCAAGCAGCAACACCATTTTCGGATGTTAAAACTACGGATTGGTATAACAGTGCGATCAATACTGCATATGCATATCAATTAATCAATGACGAAGCAGCAATGTACTTGCTCCCAAGGATGATATGACCAGAGCTGAGGTTGCAGCGATCGTTAAGCGGCTTCTTCAAAAGTCTGATTTAATTTAAAATGTGTCCCACAAGATCCGTTGAAAAGAGAGTATTCATTCGATAACCTTCGA
>DOJM01000439.1:0-293 GCA_003529225.1 Paenibacillus sp. | reverse complement strand
CTGTAAAAGCACATTTCTTTATGATCTTCAAAGATTTAAGGGATAATTCAGAGAAAGCATTGTTCTTTTCAATGTTGTTTAATAGTTTATATGCTTGATACAGCGCAATAGAAAACGCAATACAGAATCCGTAAGCACATACTAAAAAGGGAATCAGGAAGTAAGCCGTATCTGGATGTACTCTTGCATCTCTTACCGCTATCTCAGGCAACCAGATACACAAAGCAAGCACTGCAATTCCAACCAGAAAAATAATTATTTTTAAGAAAGTGGTTGAACCTCGTTTAACATTC
>DOJM01000345.1:4138-10390 GCA_003529225.1 Paenibacillus sp. | reverse complement strand
CCGACGTTCTTGATGGGTGCTGGCAGTGTTTGGGGTGGTAAACGAAATCGAGGTCGGAGCGGCAGTAATTCAATGATAAAAAGTACAAAAATTTCGGCATAAAGTTAATAGTATTGCTCCATTCCTAAAGGTATACTTGTTGCAGTTAACAGCTCGTATCTAACTTAACATAACCTTTAGGAGTGGACTTTCAATGGAATTCACAAAAATGCACGGCCTAGGCAATGACTTCATCGTAGTTTTCGGTGAGCAAGAACTACCAAGCAATGCAGCGGATCTTGCTGTAACGCTATGCAACCGGTTCTTCGGAATTGGTGCGGACGGACTTGTATACATCCTTCCGTCTGAACGCGGCGATTACATGATGCGCATTATGAACTCTGATGGCTCGGAAGCGGAGCAGTGCGGAAATGCCATTCGCTGTGTATCCAAATATGTCTACGATCATGGCCTGGTAAACTCCGAGCAGATTGTTATTGAAACGATTGGTGCAGGAGAACAAAAGGTTACCTTGAATGTAAAAGACGGTGTGGTGGAAACTGTAACGGTTGATATGGGTGAACCTGTGTTGTCCGGCCTTCAAATACCGGTAGCTATTGATGTAGAACCCGTTCTATCAGAGCCGATTGAATCGGACGGAACCAAATTTACGTTTACTGCAGTATCTATGGGTAATCCTCATTGCGTTATTTATGTAGAAGATGCAGTTTCTTTTGATCTTGCGACATGGGGACCTAAGCTAGAAGTGCATCCGTTGTTCCCGAGAAAGGTAAACGTCGAGTTCGCGACAGTTCTGGATCGAGGCAGAGTAGATATGCGGGTATGGGAACGAGGAGCTGGGCCAACACTTGCTTGTGGGACTGGGGCTTGCGCAACTTTAGTATCTTCTGTGCTCAATGGTCTGACAGACCGAGCGGCATGGATTAGTCTAAAGGGTGGCGATCTCTATATTGAATGGAATGAAGAAGATAACCATGTGTATATGACAGGACCTGCTGAGGTTGCATTCACAGGAAGTGTAGAAATTTAGATTAATACTATAGAAGGCAGCCCAAGATACTATTCTTGGGCTTTTTTTTGATCCAACATCCTTACGGCTTTATGTAGCCGAATAATGGAAGGGATAACCGAGAATAATACCCTCAAGCTTGAAAAAAGGGGGGGACCTTGTTGAACATAAACGGGATACATAGAAGAAACAAATCCACGAAAGGACAACAAGCAGCCTCGGTTCATGAAGGCGCTCGATTCCCAAGACTTACTGCTGATTTAGACCAAACGCTTGAACAAATAGATATGGAGCTGGGGCATAGTCCGGATCTCAAAATTCGTCAGGTAAAGATTGGAAGCAAGCAGCCTGTTCAAGCAGCTGCGATTCATCTCAATGGTCTTGTCAACACGGAAACGGTTAATGAATTCGTTGTCGGCTCGTTGCTCGGAATTACAGATGATATGCTCCAAAACATCTCCGCAACCGAAGATCTCAAGGATTATATATTTAATCGTGCTTTGGAATTAGGTGAAGCGCAGCTGCTACAGGATTGGAAAGAGGTCATGCTGGCAATCCTGTCTGGCAACACGGTCATTGTGATTGAAGGATATGACACTGCTATTTTATGTGAGACGGAGGGAGGAGAAGCTCGCTCGGTCACCGAGCCAACGACCCAGCTAGTTGTGCGAGGTCCAAAGGATAGTTTTGTTGAATCTGTGGCTACGAACATCTCCTTGATTCGGAGAAGAATTAAGTCTTCTAAGCTAAGATTGGAGCATTTGAAGATCGGAAAGGTAACCCACACACATGTGGCCCTTATGTACATTAAAGACAATGCAGATGAGAAGCTGGTTGAAGAGGTAAGAAAGCGGCTAAGTCAAATTAATGTCGATGCCATTTTGGAATCCGGTTATATTGAAGAGCTAATTCAGGATAAAACCTTCACACCTTTTCCAACCATTAATAATAGTGAACGGCCTGACGTTGCAGCGACGAACCTATTAGAGGGTAGGGTTGTGATCATCATAGATGGCACTCCCTTTGTATTGATTTTGCCTGCGGTATTTACGCTGTTTTTTCAATCTCCCTCGGATTATGCTCAAAGGTTCGACATTACAATTCTCATGCGTCTTGTTCGATATATCAGTTTTATTGTACTAATTCTGGGACCCTCCGTTTATATAGCATTAACCACCTACCATTATGAGATGGTTCCTACAACCCTGTTGATCAATCTATTAGCACAACGTGAAAATGTACCTTTTCCTGCTTTTGTGGAGGCACTCCTGATGGAGGGAGCGTTTGAGATTATTAGAGAAGCTGGAGTAAGGATGCCGCGTGCAGTAGGACAGACTGTATCCGTTGTAGGTGCTCTTATTTTGGGGCAGGCAGTAGTAGAAGCAGGGATCATCACGCCGGTTATGGTTATCGTAGTAGCGCTGACAGGGATTGCGAGCTTTGCTGTACCTGCTTATAACATGGCAATATCAGGTAGAATTATTCGTTTTCTTTTTTTAGTACTCGCAGGTATGTTTGGCTTTTACGGGATCACGTTAGGTTTAATCGTACTGGTTGCGCATATGAATAGTCTTCGTTCGTTTGGAGTTCCCTATCTGTCCCCAATTGTGCCCCTATCCTCACATGGTCAAAAGGATGCAATCTTAAGGCTCCCTTTGTGGGCTTTAAATACGAAGCAAGCTTCTACTAAGCACGGAGGCATTTCAGAAGGAAAGAAGATCTCAACAGGACATGAACAGAATCTTTCTCCTGAAATATTCAAAAAAACTGAAGGCCCAGATCAGGCAAAGAAAGGAATGCAGGATGCAGAGTAAACGCCTTTTTTTTATTGGATCCTTATTGCCTTGCTTAATGATAATTTTAAGTCTTACAGGCTGCTGGGACAGTGTGGAGTTAAATAGAAGGGCAATCGTTTCTGGAGTAGCTATTGATAGAGGTCCTACGGATGAGGAAAAATATGTATTATCTTTCCAGGTTATTATTGCTGACGAAATCTCAGGTGAAAATGCTAGAGGTGCTTCACCGGTTGTGGTATATAAAGGCAGCGGCCGCACTATGTTTGAAGCGTTGGCTAATGCCTCGCGTCAGACTGCACGTTTTTTGTCACTAGGACATATCCGAGTGATCATAATATCGGAGAAGTTCGCTCGCGAAGGCATCAAAGATATGATGGATGTGTTTGAAAGAGAAAGTGAAACTAGACTAAGCAGTTATATTTTTATATCCAAAGGACAGCCGGCAATAGAAAGTTTGACGACCATGACTGCGTTTGGCAAGATTCCTGCCAATGATCTAGTGGAGAAGCTGCAGACGACCTCTAAACAGTATCGATATAATTANCGNANGGAAGTGGATGATATAGTTCGCGGTATTCAACTTCCAGGGGGAGGGCCTATCGTCAATGGGGTAATGGTAATTGGTGGGGACCAACAAGAAAGTAATGACAGTTTAAAGGATATAAAACCGAAAGCCATCCTTAGAGTTACAGATCTAGCTGCATTTAAAGAGGATAAACTGAAAGGCTGGCTGCAAGGTGATGAAGCTGTGGGCACCAGCCTAATAAAGAATGAAATTACCCAAATCCCTGAAGTGGTTTCGATTGGAGAGAATGAATATGTATCATTCATTGTGTATTTATCTCAGGTACATATTCATGCTGAGGCGAAGGATCCAGAGCATCCGATAATCACAATATATATCTCTGAGCAGGCTGGTTTAGAAGAATCGCCTAATGCTTTGGACTTAACAGATCCCAAGGTCGTAAATAATCTTTCGGAACTTCTAGAACAGAATATCAAGGATAAGTTACATGCAGCTGTCTCAGCAGCTCGTTCGTTAAAAAGCGATTATCTTGGATTTGGTGAAGCTGTAGAACGAGAAAATCCGCGTGGTTGGAAGCAAGTGAAAGATCATTGGGATAGCATATTTGCAACCTGTGAAATCAAGTTTGACGTGGATATAGTTGTTCGGCATACCGACATGCGGAATAATTCCTTTCAGTTCAACAATATAAGATAACTTTAGGAGGGCAGCTATGGGAAGTATTAAAATAGGACTACTTCAATTTTTCACCCTGACAGTGTTGTTTGAGCTAGGGACGGCGCTGGTAGTGAATCTTGGAATGGAGTCTGATAAGGATGCTTGGATTTCCATATTGCTGGGGAACTTAATGAGTTTAATTGTATTTGCGGGATATGCTTATCTTTATAAAAAGTTTCCGAATCTGCCCCTTACGGCATATATCCGGCAACTATTTGGTAAATATGTGGGTTCGGTGATATCCATAGCATATATCGTGTTGTTTCTTAATTTGGCTGGTCGTGATCTGCGAGATGGTGGCTCTATGCTGGTTATGGCAACCATGCACCGAACGCCGTTATTCATTATTTCGATGCTAATGATATTATCAAGTGCATATGTACTGCATAAAGGGGTAGAGGTGTTGACCCGAACCTCGCTGGTGTTTGCAGTGCTTGTGATACTCATTGGATTATTTTGTTCGAGCATGCTAATGTTCTCGGGCTCCATTAATCTGAGCCGTTTGCTCCCTGTTTTTGAAAATGGAATTAATCCAGTTTTATCTTCTGTTTTACATCAAAACTACATGTTCCCTTTTGGTGAAATGATCTGTTTTACTATGCTAATGCCTTATTTAAATAACGTTAAAAAGGGCCCTTGGGTTATCGCCGCAGGCATGTTTGTATCAGGTATATTGTTAAGTCTGACAATGNNTGCTAGGTACAGATATTGTTAAGCGTTCCCCGCTCCCCTTAATGCCTACCATCAGTAAGATCTCTATCTCTGATTTTATTCAGCGTGTGGATATTCTAATTGTCATGGTGCTAATAATCGGTGTTTTTTTCAAATTGTCTGTTTTTTTTGCGGCAGCACTTATTGGGATATCAGAATTGTTCAAGATACCTTATCGAAGAATGGTTTATCCGGTAGCTCTTATTATCCTGTTCAGTTCGATACTGAACGCACGGAGCTTTACAGAACATATTGAAGAGGGAGGGAAACTGCTATATACGGTCTTTCCCTTCTTTATGGTGTTGATTCCGTTGCTCCTAATTATTATTACAGCGATAAGAAGTCACAGTTCTCCTCCTCGTTCTGGTTGATGCCCCGTCTTCCAGGCTAGGATATCGGGAATAATTAGACATAGCAACAAAATACAGGCAGCGACTTTCTCGGAGGCTGTATACAGCAAGTAATTTAGAATATAGCCAATATTGCCTAGGCCATAGCCGAACAACCAATCCCCCAGATACAAATATAACAGACAGAGAATGCATAAGAGTAGCATCACTGCGTATTTTCGGATCAGTAACTTTCTAGTTTTTTTCTTCACTTAAATACCCCTTTAATTGTTTTTTGATAGTATGAGGATTTTAATACTTGATCATGCATACCCGGGCTGGGGGACTGATTGCTTTTCTTATGAAAGCTTATCATCCATAGCGATTTATGTTACATTAGTATGAAACTAAAGTAGAAACTAATGTGATAGGGGAGGATCTTGCAGTGAAGCAGGATTTACGTTCCGCATGGGGAAACAAAGTATTGGTCGGAGACGGAGCGATGGGTACGTACTTATATCAGAAGGGTTTCCCTGTCGGCATTTCCTACGAAGAATTAAATTTGACCTCTCCGGGGGTTATCGAAGATGTCCATCGCAGCTATATCGATGCAGGGGCTGTGCTGCTGGAAAGCAACACCTTCTCAGCGAATTTTGACAGGCTGTCCAAATATGGTTTGGAGTCCAAGGTTGAAGAAATTAATCGCGCTGGAGTTAGAATCGCTCGTAAAGCTGCTGGAGATACTGGATATGTATTAGGTGCTGTAGGCTCTANNCGTGCCGGTAAACGTGCGAATCTCTCATCCACAGAGTTGAAGAAGTATTTTACACAACAGATTACAGCCTTGTTAGAAGAAGAAGTAGACGGAATTATGCTAGAAACCTTCTACGATGTCGAGGAACTGCATGTTGCGCTGAGAACAGTACGTAAACATAGTGCTCTTCCTGTCATTTGCCAATTTGCTGTGGATGAATCGGCACGTACATTAGATGGTTTGACGCTGCCGGAGGCTTTTCGCATTTTAGAAGGTGATGGAGCGGATATCATCGGATTTAACTGTAATACTGGCCCGAACGGGATTAAGAGAGCACTAAAAGCGGTACAAGGCAATCTAATTCTGCCTACCTCGGTCTATCCGAATGCTGGCGTTGCGGATTATGTAGA
>DOJM01000345.1:955-3997 GCA_003529225.1 Paenibacillus sp. | reverse complement strand
GAACGTCATACGGTTATCGTTGAGCTTGATCCACCTCGTGATTTGGATATCGGCAAGTTCATGAAGGGTGCAGAAGCGTTGAGAAGAGCAGGCGCGGATGCGCTGACACTCGCCGATAACTCACTGGCTGTTACACGGATGAGCAATATGGCTTTGGGCCATTTGGTGCATGCTAAAACTGGACTCCGTCCCCTAGTGCATATTGCTTGTCGTGATCGTAATCTGATTGGTACCCAATCGCATTTGATGGGTTTTGATGCACTCGGAATTGATCATGTGTTAGCGGTGACTGGAGATCCAGCGAAATTCGGAGATCTTCCCGGCTCAAGTTCGGTTTACGACTTAACCTCTTTTGAGATTANNAGCAGTTGAATGATGGCATTTCCTTCTCAGGCAAACCGTTGAAGCAGAAAGCGAATTTTGTTATCGGTGCTGCCTTTAACCCAAATGTTAAACATTTAGATAAGGCCGTACAGCGACTGGAGAAGAAAATTGCCTCTGGTGCAGATTATATTATGACTCAGCCTGTTTATGATCAGGAGCTTATCGTAAAGATCGCTGAGGCAACTGCACATTTGGATATTCCCGTATTTATTGGTGTGATGCCACTGGCTAGTGGGCGTAATGCAGAGTTCCTGCATAACGAGGTTCCGGGAATCCAGCTTACGGATGAAGTCCGGAATCGCATGAAGGGGCTTGAAGGGGAAGCAGGAAGAGCTGAAGGGGACGCCATCGCTAAAGAGTTGTTAGATGTTGCTACGGCTCATTTCAATGGGATCTATTTGATGACACCGTTTATGTTCTATGATATGAGTGCACAGTTGATCGAGTATGTATGGGAGAAATCAGGACGTAAATTGTCCCCCTTGTTTCGCTAGTAATAATCAATTACAATAGTGTAATGGATGTGATTCCGTTGTCATTTAGCATGACCGGATACGGTCAATCGTCCCTGCAATTCGGCGGCTACAAGATTATGTTCGAAGTAAAATCGGTGAATCACCGGTACTGCGAAGTTGTACTGCGGATGCCCCGGGATTGNNGGTTATGAGGATGTGCTGAGAAGAAAGGTTCAGCAGCACGTCAAACGGGGAAGGATAGATGTTACCATCAATAGAGAGCACGATGAGTCGTCTTCCGGACCGGTTCTGAATCGCTCTACTGTCATGACTTATCTTAAGGCAGCAGATCAGCTTAAGAATGAGTATGGTTTGTCCGGTGAGTTGACTCTACGTGATATACTTTCTATACCCGGTATTATGGAAAGCAAAGATGAGGCTGCGGGTGCCGTGTCCGCGGCCTTAGAAGACTACTCTGAAATGTTGGAGACGGGACTTGAGCAGAGTTTGCAGTCTCTGCTAGAGATGCGCGCCCGTGAAGGCAGTTTTCTAGCCGCTGATATTGAACAGCGTCTCAATCATCTCGAGACCATGCATGCTGAAATGGTCGAACTTGCACCTGTTGTAGTCATTGAATATCGTGACAAGCTTCGTCATCGATTAAATGAGTTAAATGATGGGACGTTCGCTTTTGATGAACATAAATTCGGGATGGAAATCGCTATTTTTGCAGATCGCTGTAATATTGATGAAGAGTTGACCCGGTTGTGTAGTCATTTCGAACAATGCAGAACCCTCCTGAAGGGGAAAGGACCGGTAGGACGCAAACTGGATTTTCTCATTCAGGAGATGAACCGGGAGACGAATACAATCGGATCGAAATGTAATCATTTAACACTCGTGGGTCTTGTGCTAGACATGAAAGCGGAGCTGGAGAAGATTCGCGAACAAGCGGCAAACATAGAGTAACCGGGAACAGGCAATAGCATAGAACTTTATGGGGGGAACTACCGGAACATGGCAATCAAACTTATCAACATTGGCTTTGGGAATATTGTGTCCGCCAATCGCATTATTTCCATCGTCAGTCCGGAATCTGCACCAATCAAACGTATTATCCAGGAGGCTCGAGATCGACATATGTTGATCGACGCCACCTATGGCCGACGGACTCGTGCCGTAATCATTACAGATAGTGATCATGTCATTCTGTCGGCTGTACAGCCGGAGACTGTAGCGCATCGCTTATCCAGTAAAGATGACGACAACGACGAATAACAACTAAATGGAGTGTATTATGTCAAAAGGATTGCTCATCATATTATCCGGACCTTCCGGCGTGGGTAAAGGTACTGTATGTACTGCGCTACGACCGAAGATGCCCGAACTTGTCTACTCAGTTTCTGCTACTACTCGCAGTCCGCGTGCGGGTGAGGAAGACGGCGTGAACTATTTTTTCAAAAGCAAAGAGGAGTTTTCGGCTATGATAGAAGCCGATCAACTGCTTGAATATGCGGAGTACGTAGGTAATTTTTACGGTACTCCACGTGATTTTGTAGAGAGAACTCTCAATAGCGGGAAAGATATTATTCTCGAAATTGAGGTTCAGGGAGCTCTTAAAGTCAAAGAAAAATTTCCTGAAGGTATTTTTGTGTTCCTTCTTCCACCTTCTATGGATGAGCTGAAGGACCGCATACGCGGACGGGGTACGGAACATCCAGATGTGATCGATCACCGCATGACTGTAGCGGAGGATGAGATTAATCTAATGCAGCATTATGATTATGCTGTTGTGAATGATGAGATTGATCTGGCCTGTAAGAGAATAGAAAGCATTATTATCGCCGAACATTGTAAAGTTAGATAATGAATGCTGCAAGGCTGAAGGTATTACCAGTAAACTATGAAGAGGTGTCCCAGTGCTATATCCATCAATTGATGAAATGATGACCAAGGTTGACAGTAAGTATTCGCTCGTTGTAGCCGCATCACGTCGTGCTAGACAATTGCGTGAGGGTGGCAAGACAGATGTGAAGAACCCAAGATCGCATAAATTCGTCGGTGTTGCTCTTGAAGAAATTTACGAAGATCGCATTACGCTTACCCGCGGTGAAGAGTAGTCTCAAGCCTATTTAGATATGACCTTTTGTAGAAACGGATACCGCCTAGTTGTGATTAGGCGATGCCGTTTCTTCTTGGGTTA
>DOJM01000345.1:0-945 GCA_003529225.1 Paenibacillus sp. | reverse complement strand
ATTGGTCTTAATGAATGATGATAGCCCAAGACCGGGCTGTTTCTGACAACCGGAAGGTTGTTATTTTTTTCTCAAAATATAAAAAGTTTAAGAAATAGATCATTCGTTGTAAGAGTAGGGAACAGGGGGGAGATCATGTTGAAGAGCTTGAAGGGGAAGACTATTTTACTTGGGATTACAGGGGGAATTGCCGCTTACAAAGCAGCTGCCCTGACCAGTAAGCTTGTCCAAAAAGGAGCCGAGGTTCATGTCATTATGACAGCTTCGGCAAAGCAGTTCATTACAGAATTAACTCTACAGTCACTGTCGAAGCAACGAGTATATAGCGATACATTCCAGGAACGGGATCCATCCTCCATCTCACATATTGATTTGGCTGATTCGGCGGACCTTGTGATAGTAGCACCAGCAACTGCTAATATTATTGCTAAAATGGCGCACGGAATTGCGGATGATATGTTATCCACAACGTTACTCGCTACTACTGCACCTATAATGGTGGNNTCCCGCTGTACTTAGCAATTTGGATACCCTCGCTAAACGAGGTATTCAATTTATTGAGCCTGGTGAAGGTCTGCTGGCATGTGGTTACGTGGGTAAAGGACTTTTAGAGGAACCGGAGACCATTGTAAGTTATGTTGAGGACTTTTTTGCATTGCAAGAAAGTGTGAAGTCTAGTCAACTCAAGGGTGAAAAGATCGTCATCACAGCTGGTGGTACAGTAGAACGAATTGATCCGGTACGCTATATCTCCAATGATTCCTCCGGTAAAATGGGTTTTGCATTGGCACGTGCTGCACGTGCTATGGGTGCTGAGGTTACCTTGATAGCTGCTCGAACTGATGAAGCACCTCCGCAGGATCCGGATATTTCTGTCATTCGTGTTCAATCCGCACAAGAGATGTATGATGCGGTTACTGCGTTGTGGGACAGCTGCGATATCAT
>DOJM01000070.1:7716-7905 GCA_003529225.1 Paenibacillus sp. | reverse complement strand
GAAGTAAAATTTGAAGGTGGAATGACAAAAGATATTAAAGTACCAAAAATCGTATGGCCTTTGATTCAAGAAAATAAAACGTATTTGTTAAAATATAGATACAATTTGATTCGAGAGCCTTTTCTAGTAAAAATTCAAGAGGTCTGATTATTACAATGTGTGTATGATTTTTATAAAAAATCGTAACTA
>DOJM01000070.1:2352-7584 GCA_003529225.1 Paenibacillus sp. | reverse complement strand
TTCTACTTTATTGAGCTTGAATAGTAAAATTGTTTTCCCATTCCCATTCCCATTCATCGCCTATAAAAGTACCGAAGCTTAAAGACACTGGTCCAATTGTAAGACTCGGTATAACAGGGGACCATGGATGAGTATAGCGTGCTACCCATCTGCCGGATTGTCCTTTATAAGTTATAGGAATTCTAACCCTGTCTTCTAACCAACCGCCAGAACTATCTGTAAGAGAGTTTACCAAGTTAATTGCAGCAACACGTCCATAAAGACTTCCTTGATTTGTAATCTGAACCCCTGGGGTATAGTAACCACCTAAAAGATTATAGTAATAGTCGCCATAAGCATTAATGCTTGTGGTATGCGATTGCCATGCATGTGCAAGTTTATCAGTATAGTTATAATTAATACTTTTATTATAAGAAAAATTATCACCATATCCAAATTCGAATTCTGTAGCATTAGGTGATTTACCATAGTAATTTAGTGAGGCCCATCCAGAAAAGGAGCCGTCAACTACACTCGACGACACTAAAGGAGTGATTTCTAAAGTCAATACCTTTTTCACTTTTAAGCTTTTGAGCTTCTTTTTGTCTAAGTGTCTCAATTTCAAACTTATTTTCTTCAGTAACTAAAATTCTTTCTCCGTCGGAAGTCACGAAATATCTTTTTAAAGTAGTTTCAACTGGAATATTAACTCCGCCATTAGAAGCGTAAAACTTTTTTTGCTGCTCAGGCATTCTTTCTATCAAATTATAGCTATAATTCATTGCTCTTAGAACACTATTGAGCTGATTATCATCTAAATCATCTGCATTCACGATAGGTACAACACGACCATCACTTCTTTTTTCAATAGTTAGCTCGGAATCAATTACAGTTCTTTGAGTAATTGAATCTTCTTTAGTGATGATGTCATCTTGTGCGTTAGCTATCGGTGTAATTAGAAGAAATAGCGCCAGCACAGAACTACTCAGCTTAAAGAGTGTTTTTTTAATTAAAAGGATTATAAGGTAGATAGATAGGTGATTTAAGGAATAAAATAATCACTAGAAGACTGCTAACCTGTTAACAGTAGAAATTAAAAATAGCAGAAAATAATTCCGGTAAAAACTATTATCGTGAGATTTATATTCTCCAGAAATCATACTCGGATAGTATATTGCATCTTGTCGTCTTCTCAAAACAAAGGAGACCCCTTGTATTCGAAGAGGTCTCCTTGGGTCAAAAAAATGTCGTGGTTCACCATTAGAAAGAAGAATTAAAATCGTTGTATTATTTTTTGAGAAAATTCTTAACTCCATCATAAATTACAAGCAATCCAATAATTAAGGCTAATGATCTGATAGTAAATTCAAAATATAAAAGGGACCCAAAATACTGTCAGTCGAATAGGTATACCCTGTAAGGATTATTGGTGAGAACATAATCAATAATCCGATGACGATACTTGATAAGAGCAATTTATTGTTGTTTTTATCCATCCAGCTCTACACCACCTAATGGGTATTTCGTATGAATATAATACCATTTTTTTATAAAAGGGAATAANNATAATAACAAATCGCACTCAGCTTTTCTTTTTAATATATGCACTCTAATAAAAAACCATGAAGGATCGCTTAAGTCTGATCCTTCATGGTTTTGATTTTTTTATTTAGTACCAAGTAAAAGGATCGGACTGGAAAACGATCATATACAAATTAGTATTACCAGTAGCAGAAATTCCAAGAGTTGTTGCACCACCGATTCCAATCTGTATATCACCAGTAATTGATTGAATAATGCCGTTATTATAAAACTTCCCATCTACAATGTAGTAAATAGTATTTGCATCTTGAAGCAGAAAGAAGCCTGCACTAATAAAGAACGGGCTTCTTTCTAGAAATTTAACCCTATTCATATAATAATATAAGCATTCATCTATTAAATATACATTGTTTTACTATTATCTTTCATAGGTACCAGAATCATTAATTTATTAATATATATCTGCTATACATTAGCGCTAATACTATTATCTATTTTGATCCAATCATAGTCATTGTTTGGCCATCTCATTTTGATTTGACTCAATTCTTTATCGATCTTTATAGTAATTTCTACGATCATTATATTCTCAATAGGATCGAACATAGTTAAGTAATAGAACTAGGATCCTCAATTGACTTAGCCACCACTTCATGAATTTCATCATGGGAAAAGCGGATTCCCTGTCATCCCTACCCACAGCTCGGATTGTTCAAGATGGGCTGCAAGCTGAAGCAGTAAATCTTCCCTGCCTTTAGCAGCCATTACCTGTACCCCCAACGGTAGTCCCTCTCGCGACATGTGGACGGGAACGCTCATAGCTGGCTGACCCGTCAAATTGGCGAGCTGGGTGAACGGTGTGTAGGTTAGGCTTGGTTTAAACATAGCGTAAATCATTCGCTCTTGTTCCTCTTTCGGTAACTCATTTACATGCAGCAGTTTTTCGATTTCAGCAGAGCTATGCGTTAACTCGCCAATCTTAGGAGCTGAATCCGCATTTGTTGGTGTGATATACAGATCGTAGCGGTTAAGCAGACCTGCCATTTGAGCGGCTGCAATATCCCATTCATCCAGACTATGCACAAATTCTGCCGCAGAGACCTTTCTTCCGGCTTCCCCAAGGACCCAAGTAACGATATCGACTTCACTGGAAGTAATGGAACGTCCCATCATTTTTTCCAGCGATACGAACATTGCTGCCACTTCGCCAGTATTCATCGTATAGTAATTCTCCATCAGCCTTACACCATTTACGGGACTCAGCTTTTCTTCAACTTCATACCCCTCAGCCTCGAGCCATTTTACAGTCTTGAGCACAGCAATGACTGCTTCATTCGTTACAGGAGTACCTACTGGGGATGCTGTTGTGAACGCTATGCGTAGTTTTCGCTGTGTTGGCTTGAATAGATCGTCTAAGTAGACGCCCGGATATAGAGGTGTTTGAAAAGCAGCCTCTGGCTGCACAACCTGTAGTAGATCCAGCATCGCCGCACTATCGCGTACGGACCGTGTCAATGCAAAGTCAATAGAAGCGCCTTGCCATTGACGGCCTACACCTGGTCCTACTGGAGTACGTCCACGGGTGGGCTTCAGTCCGAACAAGCCGGTGAACGAGGCGGGGATACGGATCGAGCCGCCACCATCACTAGCTCCCGCTACCGGAACAATACCAGAAGCTACCGCCGCAGCTGCGCCACCACTCGAACCACCGGGGGAATATTCGGGATTCCACGGATTACGTGCCGGGCCATGAAGGACGTTCTCCGTAATGTTTTTGAGCCCGAATTCTGGCGTATTCGTATGTCCAAGTGGAATAAAACCGCTGTTTCTGATTCGTGCTACGTAGTTCGAGTCGCGTCTAGCAATATTATCTTTCATTAGCAAGGCACCCGAAGTAAGAGGTTCTCCAGCGATAGCTTGGGAGATATCCTTGAACAGAAAAGGAACGCCAGCAAACGGGCGAGTGCTATCATGGACAGGCATATCGTCAGCTTCCTTAAGAGCAGCTTCTCTACGAGTACGTAC
This sequence comes from Paenibacillus sp., assembly GCA_003529225.1. Taxonomy (GTDB): domain Bacteria; phylum Bacillota; class Bacilli; order Paenibacillales; family Paenibacillaceae; genus Paenibacillus_AQ; species Paenibacillus_AQ pseudetheri. The sequence continues at coordinate 4,038 of DOJM01000070.1, read as the reverse complement.
GACCGCATTAAGAACTGGATTGACTTCATCGAGCCGAGCGAAAGCGGCTTCGACAAGCTCACGAGGGGAGACTTCACGTGCTTTGACAAGCGAAGCAAGCCCTAGAGCGTCATATGTAGAATAAGAAAAGGACATGGTAGGTAACCTCTTTCGAATAGGCAGGAACTGCCTGTATTTTAAATATAACGATTTAACAGTTATCGTCGGTAAAGGACGACAAAGCCCATTCTTCTTATCTCATTATACATCTCGCTAGTAATGATTTGAAAATGGAGCTGACATCTATCAATTCTTTTTTATACCCGATTAGGCTATACTTAGTATTAAATGGATCTTATGGGGTGTACTAATGAACGAAGATAAATATCAGAATGTGGATGGACTAATGGAAGCTTTTCAGCAATTTGCCAGGATGAATTGGCGTAAAACTACAGTCTGGGGATTGAAGCCAAGTGAGGTTCGGATGTTGGTTTCTTTAAAGCTCGGCCAGGAACGGGAAGGGAAGAAGGGCCAGACAGTATCAGATATCAGCAAGTTTCTTAAAGTCACTTCTCCTACGGTTACACAGATGGTCAATAGCCTGATTGCACAGGGATATGTAGTACGTTCTGCCGATGCTCAGGATCGCCGAATCAGTGAGATCACGCTTACGGAAAAAGGAGAGCATTTGGCCGAAATGGCCGTGACGAAATCTCGAAATACCTTTAAAGGTATGATTGATTATATGGGCAAAGATAAGACAGATTCTTTAATGGAGATGTTAAACGAAGTCTACGACTATTTCGAAGAATTGAACGATCAACCAACCGAATCCTAATCCCCTTCACATAAAAAAGAGATGCCGCACAGCCTAAGCTGTTTACGGACATCTCTAATGTATATTTATTTGTGATTAATGTGCAGCAGGTACAGACTTTTCAAGGTTTTTGCTTTCGCTTTTTCCCTCTGCAGTTACCTCTATTTTTTTCTCACCACTTCGTAATGGAATCTCTTTAAGGAAAAGGACAAGCAGTGCTGCGACTACTAACAGTGCTGTGCCGCTTAGGAATACAACCGTCAAGGAATCGCTTAGCGCGTTCCGCAGCATCTCAATCAATTGATTGAAGAGCGGCTGGATCTGTTCTGGCAGCGTTGCATGCAGTTCCTTCAGCTTAGGCTGATCTAGCAGCATTTGCGGGTTCATAAATGCGGAAAGCTGCTTAGCGGATTCAGGGTCAAGTTTGGTTAAATCCGGACCCTTGCCAGAGGATACCGCTGCCTCTAGTTTATTCGTTAATGAAGTGTTCATGATGGTACCCATAATAGCGATACCGATGGTTCCACCTAAATTACGGAACAAAGTATTTGTAGCAGTAGCNNAGATAGTCCTAAACCAATCCCGAAGACAATCATGCTGACTACTGCCATAGCTATGTTGCTCATAAAGGCCATTATGATCATGGCTACAACCATAAATGGCATACCCATCAGTGCATAGCGCTTGTATTTACCTGATTTGGAAATCCATCTACCCACGAGCGTACTAAGTACAATCATTGCCAGTGACATTGGCATATTAATGAATCCAGAGTTGGTCGGGGAGACACCTTCTACACCTTGGACAAAAAATGGCAGATAGATCATTGCGCCCATCATACCGGCATTCATCAGGAAGCCGACAACCATGGAGATGGTTACGATGGAATT
>DOJM01000070.1:337-2279 GCA_003529225.1 Paenibacillus sp. | reverse complement strand
CGCCCATGAAAAGCCGAGCAAGAGTGCAACAATGGTAAGGGAAAGGAAAATGGAGCCTAAGTAGTCAATGGATTCTGAAGTGGAGCGCGCAGTTTTGGGGAACATTTTCCAAATCATAAAGAAAGCCACGATACCGAAAGGCAAGAAGATCCAGAAGATCCATTTCCAAGCCATGTGGTCCACCATGAAGCCGCCAAGGGTAGGACCAATTACGCTAGAGAATCCAAATATGGCCATCATAATTCCAGTCCACTTGGCTCTCTCTCTAGGAGCGAATAAATCACCTACAGCAGTTACGGTAGCTGACATTAGAATCCCGCCGCCAAGACCTTGAATCCCGCGATAAGTGATCATTTGGAAAATATTTGTCGACAATCCGGACAGGAAAGCGCCTATAATAAAAATAACGATCCCCGCTAAGAGGAATGGCTTTCTTCCATAGATATCGGATAATTTACCGACAAGTACGGTAGCGATTGTAGAGGTGAGCATATAGATGGTAATAACCCAAGTATAGTGTTCAATGCCTCCTAACATCGCAATAATTCGGGGCATTGCAGTACCCACAATGGTCTGGTTGATTGCTGCGAAAAACATAGCCGCCATTAAAGCAATCATAATTGTAACTTTTTTCTTTTGCGTAAGATGCTCCAGAGCTGTTCCTCTCCTTTAACTTATATATATTGTAGTTTGGGATTTCATGTTTTAATAATTAGGTAGCCAAACTATCATTTATGTATAATACACAAATTCATCATTTAGCACAACTGTTTAATTATTTAATTTTTATGGAAACTGAATGTGATTTGGACTTGATTTTTTGGAAATAGGTAAGTAATCTAATTAGATTGAGTTAAATTGGAGGTGCCCTATGGATACTCAAAATAGCCAAGAGCAAAAGCTAATCATAGCCTTTGAGAATATTAAACGTTTGACCTCTCGTCCGTCCTCAAAGGAAGTGATTTCGTATAGAGAATTTATGATGATGTATGTCATAAACAATTTAATGAAGCGAAAGAAGCTTTCAGACGAAGTCGAAGAGCAGCAGGGAGTCATGATTTCTAGATTAAGCGACTTGCTCCAAATTAGCAGACCTACTGCGACACAAATGGTTAACAGTTTGGAGGAGAAGGGTTACGTGGTGCGAACAACGTCGGATACCGATCGGCGGGTTGTATATATTGGTCTGACGAATAAAGGGGAGCAGATTTATGATTCCCAGATGGCTACTTTTTCAGGTATTCTAAGTGAAGTTACGGAAAAAGTAGGTAAGAAAGAGATCGACCAGTTGATTTTTTTGTGTGATCGTTTTCAAGAAGCGGTGCATGAAGTCAGAAGCCGCCAGCTTTTTACTCAATCCGATGAAGATCCGCTCGTTATGGATTCCGTATAACGAACATAACTAAAAGATATTTCGGTGCCTTTGCCGGAACGTCTTTTTTTCTGCATCCAGGATTTTGGCTGGAACGATTATATATTGCTGAAAGAAGAGATTAGACAGAAATACAAGCATCATTTGGATTTTCTAAGTTCATTGCCACTTTATCGCGAGACAGAAGAACATATCTTTGTCCACGCAGGGATTAATCCATTAATAGAGGATTGGAAGCGGCAGGTGCCGTACGATTTCATCTGGATCAGAGAACCATTTTATACGAATCCGGTAGTTAGTACTAACAAAACGGTTATTTTCGGTCATACCTCCACGATGGATCTACATGATTCTGAAGAAATCTGGTTTAGTCCGCAGGGAGATAAGATTGGTGTGGATGGTGGATGTACATATGGTCAACATCTGAACTGCTTGGAGATTTCTGGAGGGGAATACATCACACATTTTGTTCGGAATGGGGAGAAGCCTTGAGCTGTCTCTCTTTTTTCAAAATATTAGAAAGTATAAGTTTTTCACCTATCCTTTATGTCTAATATTTCTCGCATAAAC
>DOJM01000070.1:0-297 GCA_003529225.1 Paenibacillus sp. | reverse complement strand
AATAGGGGGTGTAATAGATGAATGCAAACAACAAATATCATATCCTCATGCAAGGGACTATCAGCAACAATGTGAGCGAAACCTGTAAGGAGTTTGGCATATCCCGGACGATCTATTATCAGTGGTGTAAAGCTTACCAAGAGCAGGGGATGGATGGACTGGCAGAGAAGGAACGAAAGCCGGTAATGCCTAATAAAGTGGATAAGCGAACGGAAAGATTGATCTTACAATACGTTGCCAAATTCCCTGAAGATGGACCCAAGCGAATCTTTTACGAACTGCAGGATGAGGGTGTGA
>DOJM01000182.1:3923-4239 GCA_003529225.1 Paenibacillus sp. | reverse complement strand
ATCTGGATTAATCGCTTCAAAATATCAGTTCTCCGGTATCATACACTATCTCTGGGCCACATTTTTCAATATGATCTCCAATCCTAAGTCAAAAAATAATGCGTAATCATAATATACCCAAAAGCTCAAGAGTTGTAGGAGGGCAGATATGGTAGATGAAAGGCATCTTGTTTATTTCAAAGAACTCCTGGAAGGAAATGCTGAAATTTCTTTTAAGGCATACCTTTCAAATAATGAAGATTCTTTGCGCAAGCAATTTTCTCCGGCGAGATTTGCAAGACTGAAGTTCAAGTCAATTGATGAAATAATAAAGATT
>DOJM01000182.1:0-3761 GCA_003529225.1 Paenibacillus sp. | reverse complement strand
CTATAAATACATCGAATACCCTAAAAAAATCAATAACAAAAAAAATATAGAAAAACTTCAAGACATCGAATGTTTCGCCGAATTGGAATTATCCTTAGGGGATGAAAGTCTTGGCTTATTTTTACTAAAGGCTCTAGCCTCTATTGAGCGTCAGCTTTCCGAAGTAGATGATATTGTCCTTAAAGCTCAAGAAGCAGTCATGAAGCACCATTCATCGAAAAGAGATTAATAACTCTTAATTGGAGAGATTAGCCCTTTCAATTACTGAAATGGCAAGCCGCGAACGATGAAGGAGTACATGATACCGAGTCCACCTATTTTGAAATTNNTCTGATCTCAGACAAGCCTTTGAGCTGACAAAAAACGATACTTCAATAAATAAAAATCCGATATGATACTATAAGCTTAATGTGCCGAAAACGTATAAAAGAGAGGGATACATACATGACCAACAAACTATACTACACTTCTACATACCTTACTGATTGGGAGACCTGTATTACTGAAACCATAGAACGAGAAGATGGACTCTATGTTATTTTGGAGAAGACCGCTTTTTATCCGCATGGCGGTGGGCAACCTTGTGATTTAGGGACGATTGGGGATATCCCGGTACTTGATGTAATCCGTGAGGAAGATCTTGTCCTGCATAAGCTGGAACGTCTGCCTGATGAGGAAGAGGTAAATTGTCAGATCGATTGGAAGAGGAGATTTGACCATATGCAGCAGCATAGTGGACAGCACTTACTCTCAGCCTTGTGTCTCGATCTGTTTCAGTTTGTGACTTTAAGCTTTCATTTAGGTGAAGATTATTGCACCATTGACATAGAAGCGCCAGAATTAACCCCTGATCAATTTCAATCCATTGAGAGAGAGGTTAATCAGCAAATTTACCTGAACCATAACATCCTGAGCTATTTTGTAACAGGGGAAGAGGCTTCACAGCTTAAACTAGTCAAACAGCCAAAAGTGACGGAGAACATCCGGATTGTAGAAATTAAAGATGTTGAATATAACGCTTGCGGTGGTACGCATGTATCTTCAACAGGTGAGATTGGTATAATTAAGCTTCTGAAAGCGGAGAAACAAAAAGGCAATACGCGGATCTATTTTAAATGTGGATACCGTGCTTTGGAGGAGTTTAATAGCAGTCTACAAATTGTGGGAGCACTATCTTCCAAATTCAATACGGGAAAAGATGAAATTATCGATCGCATTGAAAAATGGGAGAATGAACAAAAGCAGCTGCAGGCTGAAATTACCCTACTTAAAGAGAAGAATGATGATTATGTCGTACAGGAGCTTTTAGCACAGCAAGAAGGAAAGCTGATCTCAAAAGTGTTCGAGGATAAATCGCTGAAAGATTTACAAAGTTTAGCTAACAAGCTTACCGCGAAATGCGATGTTCCGGTTTTATTGGCTAGTTCTGCTGAGAATAAGGTTGTATTTGCACAGAATGGCAGCGCGGAGATCTCCTGTGGAGCTTTTTTCAAAGAGCATCTTAGTACATACAATGGAAAAGGCGGAGGCAGTGATAAACTAGCGCAAGCAGGATTCCCGACATGGGGAGACGCTTTGGCGTTTTATGAGTTTGCTGGAAGTTAAGATTACTTTATAAAAGACAGAAGACCTGACTGCGGTAGTCTACCGTGGATCAGGTCTTTTTTATACGTAAAACGGAAACAAGAAACTTTTTCCAAAACTTACCGTCTAATTACATATGACTATAGAGTCGAGGGAGACGAAAAGACATGAATAAATGGAAGGTAACGCTTGGAATCTTAGCTGTTTTGACTTTAAGTACAGGGTATGGAACGGTATCTGCTCAAGCAGAAAGCCAAATTCAATTCAACTATAAAGAAATCGGGATCAGCAGTAAACAGGTGATCTCGGANNCTTGGGATCAACCGTCCAAAACGGCCAAACTGGTTCGTCCTGAGCGTGAGGTTATCTTCACAGCGGGTACTGTAAAGTCAAAAGTGAATGAGGCAGTCGTGACCTTAACAAAGTCCCCACGTATTATAAAAGGCTCGGTGTACGTGCCATTGGTCTCAGGGGTCAGTGCACTTGGAGGTAAAGCTGGGCTTAATAAAACGGATGGGGTTATCCAAATTATAGATGAAGCTAGATTGGTTTCTGCTTCTGTAGATGGAAGATCCTATTGGATATCTCAAAAAAACGGCGATTTGTATTATCGTGCAACGGAAACTGGGAAACCAGTAATTATTGGCCGACTACCTTTTAAGGAATCTGCGTACAACTACGCTTTTGAGATTGAAAAAATGGGCAATGGCACAGACTTACTACAGTTAACAGACAATCACTATGCCATGTTCATGGATTTCAATAGCAGTTATCAAGTATTGGTCACAGCGGGCACTATTCTCAAGCAGATGAATTATCAATACGGAAACGCTGCATATCCTCATGCACCACAAGTGCCTTCCACTCAGGTGNNGTTCAATATATTACTAAGGATGGCGGTTTGGGCAAGTTATTTGAGATGGAAAAGTTAACAGGAGCAACCGGAGATTTCATAGTGGAGTATGCTGCGGAAGACGTTGTGCTCGTTCGTTTATTAGATACGACACACTTATATTTAGTTTATAGCAACACCGGTGAAATCACTAATCTCTATGAAAAACTAATTACTAGTGAGGATCGTAAGGAATGGGATAGAGTAAATGATGGCAGAGATCCATATGTATTGACCAGAATGTTAGTGTTGAAGAGTCGCAAAGGGAATGTAATGACATTCATCTATACTCCAATCCTTGAGGAAAAAGCAAAAACAGTGACATTTACACTTCAAACAAAGTAATTTTAATCACTTTTATGTAATAAGCAAAAAGAGAGCGATGTTTAAATTCGCTCTCTTTTTGCATTTTGGATTATTTCATCATCATCGTACTTCCACTCTTAATCTGAACAGGTTGATCATTTACAGATAGCCAGACATCTATAGCAGCATTGTTACGGATGAGCGTTTTGTCAGCACTAATTTTCAGTGAATACAGAGCAGTGACATAATCATAAATTTCAATATTGGTTGCATACCAAATATCCGAATGACCACCTGCTTGTTGGCAAAAGGACTCGATAAGCTCCCAATTGTTCTGCTCAGCGAATTCATAACTATGACCCCAAACATAACAGAGTCTCAGTTTCTGGGATGGCCCTTCCGTTGTAAATCGCTCCCATACGTGATGCAGATCTTCTATTTGTTGANATGTTGGATGCCATTCCATGAAATTCAAAGGCATATCAAACTGTTTGGTAGAATGGACAGTACGGCTGTACTCAATCCCAACAGACTGTAGAGGAGCAATGATTTCCTGAGAGTATGTACCGTAGGGATAGGACATACCTCGCACCGGATAATCCACCAGTTTCTCAAGTCGCTTACGGTCTTCAAATAGTTCATCGATCACCATGGGTAATGGAAGTCGTTCTAGATGTGGATGCGTGACGGAATGGGCAGATAGCTCATGGTTCCTGAGCGAATGTTTAACATCAGCANNCTATTTAAATGGAAAGTACCTTTAATCCCATATTGATCAAAAATCTCCGCCAAGCGAATATCGTGTTTCTGTCCGTCATCATAGCTCATGGTGAGCGCCTTGGGCAATCCGCCCGGGAATAAGTTAAATTGAAGTTTCATGAATTTACACTCCTGTTCGTTTGTTCATTTCGAAAATTACCTCTTCCAATTATAAACATTAAACGTTATAATCGGTTTCCACGTCTAAACAATAAAAGTG
>DOJM01000390.1:5407-9105 GCA_003529225.1 Paenibacillus sp. | reverse complement strand
AAAAGATTTCACACCCGCAGCCTGTAGCGATGAAATCGCGAGCGCCACTACTTCAGCATCGGCCTCTGGCGAATCGTCGCCTACGAGCTCGACCCCTGTCTGGAAGAACTCCGCTTCCCGACCTGCTTCTTCCTCAATAGCACGGAAGACATTAGCATGATAAGAGAGACGCAATGGCAACGGTTCATCCTTCAATAAAGATGCGACAACACGGGCAACCGGAGCTGTCATTTCAGAACGCAATACTAGCGCCTGACCACGATTGTTAAGCAATTTATAGAGCTTTTGGTCGGACGTAGAGCTAGCCACGCCAACCGTATCGTAATATTCTAGCGTCGGAGTCATCATTTGCTGATAACCCCAGCGACTCATGCAATGCAGGACATCATTCTCAATTTTGCGCAGTTTCGTTACGGCCCGGGGCAGATAATCCCGAACGCCAGACGGCTTCTCAAATCCCTTTGGTTTGGACATCTTCATTGTTCACCTCGTCAGTTATCATTAGATAATGTTTATATTTACTTTACTTCGGTAAAGTGGTAGCAAATTAAAGTATTTTCAATATCGTATCATGTTCACTGCTTTTTCGTCAATCAAACGGGGTGAAGCCTATAACTTCATTTCAAAAGCTTGTATGCTTAAGCTTGTCCACCTAGGTTGAATTATTCACTAAGAAAATCTGATTCTGAAATAAACACTTATGTACTTCGAACGAATACTTGGGAAACCCTTTATTTTGCCTCCACGTTTATCCAATACTATAATGAGCTAATATGATTGTACTTCATAATTCTGTAATTAGTGTTCTAAAAATCTACTTACAACTAGAAAGAAGGGCTAATGCGTGACTAAATCCTATATGATTGGCGTTGATATCGGAACTACAAGTACCAAAGCAGTTCTCTTCGAGGAAAAAGGAGCCATAGCTGCACAAGCTAATGTAGGATATCCTTTACATCAGCCCTCACCCTCAATAGCGGAGCAGGACCCAGAGCAAATCCTGAATGCAGTCTTCCATACTATCTCTGATGTTATGCGGCAAAGCGGTGTATCTGCGGATGCAATCCTATTCGTCTCCTTCAGTTCAGCCATGCACAGTGTCATTGCAGTTGATAAGCTGGGTAAGGCCCTAACTGCCTGCATCACATGGGCTGATAATCGCAGTGCCGGATGCGCACTTCGTTTGAGGGATGAGCTGAACGNNTGTATCTACGTACAGGAACACCTATACACCCAATGTCTCCGATCACCAAGCTAATGTGGCTTCGTGACGAGCAGCCCGACGTGTTCTACCAAACCTATAAATTCATTTCCATAAAAGAATACATATTCGCAAGACTGTTTGGCGAATACGTCATCGATCATTCCATTGCCTCTTCCACAGGCATGCTCAATCTGGAGGATCTAGAATGGGATAAAGAAGCCTTGGAGATTGCTCATATTACTACCGATCAACTCTCGCGGCTTGTTCCCACCACACAGATCATGCAAGGGCTGCTCCCTGGTCTGGAGGAGGAGCTGCTGCTGCTTCCTACAACCCCATTTGTTATTGGCGCCAGTGACGGCGTCCTGTCCAACCTCGGTGTAGGCGCAATCGAACCCGGTGTAGTGGCCGCTACGATCGGTGCGAGTGGAGCGATTCGTACCGTAGTGGATCACCCGCTCACCGATCCCAAAGGACGGACCTTCTGTTATAATTTAACCCCAANNTAATCGGAGGACCCGTCAATAATGGTGGGATGCTGTTCCGCTGGGTACGGGATGAGTTCGCAGCTTCTGAAGTTGAAACCGCCAAACGACTAGGCATCGATCCTTACGAGGTTCTGACTCGAATTGCAGAGCAGGTTCCTGCGGGATGCGGCGGACTGTTATTCCATCCTTACTTGACCGGGGAACGAGCGCCGCTGTGGAATCCGGATGCTCGGGGTTCCTTCTTTGGCCTTACTATGAACCACCATAAGGAGCATATGATCCGCTCGGTCTTAGAAGGCGTAATCTTTAATATGTATACGGTTCTGCTCGCGATGGAAGAGCAAATCGGACGCCCAAGCAGAATCCTTGCCACAGGCGGCTTCGCCCGCTCCTCAGTATGGCGGCAGATGATGGCTGATATCTTTGATCAGGAGGTTATCATTCCGGAGAGCATCGAGAGCTCCTGCCTCGGTGCAGTTGTACTTGGCCTTTATGCTACGGGTCGTGTAGATTCCTTTGATGTGGTGTTTGACATGATTGGTTCAACCTACAAGCATGATCCAATGGATGAACATACCAAAATATACAAGCAGCTGCTACCGATCTATATTTCTGTCTACCGTAGTCTCGAAAGTCAATATCAAGCCATTGCAGANNTCAGCGTGAACATTCGGGAGAATAAGGTAAAAAAAGCGTCGGTCAATCCACCCTATGGTGGAAGACCGACGCTTTCTTTATTACCATTAACGCATAACTAAGTTACGCACCTTTGGAATTCGTTTCCGCTTTCTTTGGACCCGAGCCGAAGATGATCCAAGTCGATTTGAAATATCGGAAGGCAAAAGCCACTACTAGCCATGAACCTAACAACGCAAAGAGCCAGCCCCCAGCAATCGCTGCGGTATAGGCAAGTGAACCTCCGTGAAACGGTAATTTTCTATAGAAAAATAGCAGTAACGGGTGCAGTAAATAGATTCCGAACGAGCATGCCCCGGCAGATAGCAAGAGTCTTGTGAGCAAGCTTCTACCCGCTCCGTACAATAAGAAGGAGACTTGCAACAGCACCACACAAGAGAGCAGCGCATGAAGGTTAGAGAAGCCCTCATACCATAAACTATTGATGACCGTTTTCTTCGTATAGTTGTTAAACCATAGCTCAACATGAACAACACCTGCTACAATCCATAACAACCACAATGTAATCCATACCGGACCTTTACCTGCGCGCCAGCCCTCACGTGAAGGCACCAGCCATTTTTTCAAAGAAGAGTAATATACTGCAATCCCAGCTCCTAGTAGGAAATAAGAGAAGTAAGTGATCGCCAGACTACCCTTAGACAACTGCCAATACCCGTTATTAGTCATGTATTTATTCAGTAATACGAACCCCCACTGTAGCAGCAGCCCGATTAACGGTGCCCAAGCCGCCAGACGACGAACCTTTTGCAAGCACCACAAAATGAGCGGAAATAATACGTAAAACTGAATAATGATAATAATATAATACAAATGCGTGTATGCCGTTCCTGTCCATAAATACTTCCAAAGCTTAGAAGCCANNATATAAAGCAGCCTTCTACTGTAGAACTTCCCAAGCGTCTTTCCGCCCAGTGGACGATCAATATAGTTATAGAACAGCACGAACCCACTCAAAAATATGAATGAAGGTACGGCGAACTGACTGAATTTATTAATAAATAAGAACGGATGAAACATGTTTGTACCTAATGTCTCCGCCAACGTTCGCGAGGTAGCATGAATCGCTAGCACTGCGAAAATAGCAATGGCCCGAAAAATATCCAGCTGCGGAATTCTTTCTTTTTGTCTCATGATCTTTCCTCCTGTTAAGCTCCGCATCAAAATGATGCCTTAATCAAATATTAACCTTCCTCATCTCATCAGAGGCATGTACTGACTTCACCTTCAGACTAGATTCTAGAGACCGTGGAACACTCCCCAAGAAGATCCATGACTTAGGAATTTGGCGAAAAGCAAACTGCACCAAG
>DOJM01000390.1:0-5317 GCA_003529225.1 Paenibacillus sp. | reverse complement strand
TCCATAACAGCTCGTACCAGAGCGAATCCGTCCACACCCCAAAATGGCGGGCCACATACCATAGCTGCACATGGATAAAGGCTGCAATTAACCACAAGCTCACTAATAGGGCAGTCCATCCTTTTTGCTTGGCAGGCAGCTCTCTCCATGGCTTTAACAGCCACAGCTTCACCTTCTCAAAGTGAATGGCAATATAAGCACTCAACAATATGCAGTTCGTATTTATTCCAGAAAATAAAACCCCACTGAAGAGCAAACCCGAGCGGAACCGCCCATTTAACTAAGAAACGGGAACTCTGTAGTAACTTAAGTAGCACTGGANNTAAAACTGAATGCTAATAAACACAAAATACAAATGTGCATATGCGGAGCCCGAGAATAACGCTCTAGAAAAGCTTAACAGGTTGTCACCAAGGTTCTGCGTCAATCGTCCGTTCACATATAGGGTTAGTGCATAATAGCCCATAGAAGCTAGCAAATACGGCAGTAAGATATACTTTAATCGACGACGATAGAAATTAATGATCAAGCTGCGTGTCACAGGACGCCCATAATAATTATAAAACAATACGAAGCTGCTAAGGAAAATAAATGAGGGCGTGCCGAATTTAAAGAAAATGTTAATCCAGTTCAGCCAGTAATAATAAGGAGAATGCAGTGCCTGCTCTCCAGCAGCAAAGGATGAGGCATGCACATGCAGCACTCCTAATATAGCTAGAGCTCTGAAAATATCCAGCTGGGGCAGCCTTTCCTGTCTCACAGTATTCATATTAAATTCCTCTTCTCTACTATGATGGTTGTTCATAGAGACGCTAAGTGGAATGTGGAAACTGAACATACCAGGAAGTCTGCACTTGCTGAATTTACATTCTGATATTTGATGCTGAATGCCTAGCGTGGGATTTACATGATTACTATGGTTAATTATACCGCCTATATCCGAATAAAAAACTTAAGAAGATCTTAAAGTTTTCTTAATAAGCTTCTCCAAGACGCAAGAAACCCTGCAGATCCTGCGCTAAAAAAACGCAATATGAAACTGCAGGGTTTACGAAGCATCTTTTACACTTGTTCCGAAGAATCTTCTGATGAAGCTGGGCGTAGCTCTCGCAGTGGATTGCCTCCTACAAAAGAGCCAGCCGCCACGTTCTTGTGTACTACTGATCCTGCGGCAACAACTGCCCAATCACCGATGGTTACACCGGGAAGAATCGTTGTATTGGCGCCAATTAATACATTTTCACCAATCACTACTTCTCCCAGGCGATACTCCTTGATTAAATACTCATGCGCCAGAATCGTCGTGTTATAACCGATAATAGAGTTTTCACCCACCGTTATTTTTTCCGGAAAAAATACATCCACCATCGCCATCAGACCGAAGGAGGTATGTTTGCCTACCTTCATCCCGAGAATCCGACGATAGATCCAGTTCTTTAACGGTAGAATCGGGCAATAACGGGCAATCTGAATAAAAATAAAGTTGCGGACACCCTTCCACGGGCTGACCGTACGGTAAATGTACCAAAGTGAGTTATGACCTTCTACAGGATATCGGGTTACTTTTCTCACGATTCACTCGTTCCTCGCTCCACAATTTCTATAATATCCTTCATGTTATGGATGATATAGTCGGGATCATACTTGCGGAGAGTCTCTTCGCCTTTTAATGACCACGATACTCCCGCCGCATATACACCAGCAGCTTTTGCTGACTGAATATCAACCGTACTGTCACCCACCATGAGAGTTTTACGAGGATCAACGCCAAGGTTATTGACTGCTGTCAGAACAGGCTTTGGATGTGGCTTTGGTTTAGTAACATCATTCACCGTCACAATCGTATCCATGTACTTTAGCAAATCAAACATCTCAAGCGATTTAATCGTTGTTGGACGAATTTTTGTGGTCACAATCCCCATTTTAATTCCACGACGTAAGAGCTCTTCCATTGTCTCATTCACTTGAGGAAAGGGACGTACTAACTCATCGTGATGTTCATAATTATAAGAACGGTAAGATTTCTCAAGCGCACCACTTACATCCTCAAGTCCAGAGAAGACTCTCATCTGTTGCTGAAGGGTTGTGCCCATATGCGGAATAATCTCTTCCCTAGTGAGTGGAGCTAGACCATTGTCCTTCAGCGCGTACATAAACGAACTAATAATTAGCTCATTCGTATCGACAATCGTTCCATCTAGATCAAAAAGAACGCATTCTATCATAAGCTTTACTGCTCCTTCTTATCTCCATCCGCAGGCTGTCCTTGCTCAGGTTGAGTCGCTTGACGAGCTTTCTGCGGTGTATTTACTGCGCTTTCAGGCACTATGGTATCTGCTTTGATCGGTTTAGTACATACGATAGGATCAGAATAATGTGCTTTAGGCTCTCCGGTGACCCTACGAATAATGATAAGCAGTACAGCTGCGACGATGATCAATAGAGCAAGCAGCTGAGAAATACGGATATTTCCATAGCTTGGGTCCAAGTATCCTTGTTCAAAACCTACCCATTCCATCGGTTTCCACAATCCGTTCATAAAGGATGCCAAGCCTGCACTTCCATTAAAGGCCAAGCTGTCCGTACGTATGGCTTCAATGAAGAAACGACCGATAGAATACCATATAAAGTAAGACATGAAGATCTCACCGGCACGCACAAACTTCTGGCGACGAAGGACCATTAGTAGCGCGATACCCAGTAAGCTCCAAAGAGATTCATACAAGAAGGTCGGATGATGAAAAGCATCCCCTATGTACATTTGGTTCACGATGAAGTCAGGTAAATGCAGTTTATTCCGTAAAAAAGACTCTTCAACCACGCTGCCGTATGCCTCTTGGTTGACAAAGTTTCCCCAGCGTCCAATCATTTGACCCGCAAGCAGTCCAGGTGCACAAATATCAACGATACGCCAGAAGGGATAGCCTTTATAGCGGAAATAAATAATCCCACAAATAATGGCTCCAATTAACGTACCGTAAATGGCAATGCCACCGTTCCAGATCTTAAAGACATCTATTAAATTATCCTTATAATCCTCCCATTTAAACGCTACAAAGTAAATCCGTGCCCCAATAATGGCCGAGGGCACACCTAGCAGCAGCATATCCATAAAGAATTCTTGTGGTATACCAAACCGTTTACCCTCGCGGATCGCAAGAAATAACCCCGCGAGTGCACCGAAACCTAGTATTAATCCGTACCAGTGTACTTGCAGTGATCCAATGGAGAAGACAATAGGATTTAGTGCTAATGGGAACATTCTCTCACACTCCTAATCGAGATCATCCATATCTTCAGATATGGTAGCAGTTAACTTATTAGTGAACTGCAGGGCTGCATTAAAGCCCATTTGTTTCAGGCGATAGTTCATCGCTGCAACCTCTATAATAACTGCAAGGTTACGTCCTGGGCGTACGGGAATCGTTACTAGTGGAACATCTGTGTCAATAATCCGTGTCGTTTCCTCATCAAGTCCAAGTCGATCATACTGCTTGTCTTGCTGCCAAGCTTCCAATCTAACAACAAGTGTAATCCGTTTATGATTACGAATGGCACCCGCACCAAAAAGTGTCATTACATTAATGATACCTACTCCACGGATCTCCAGTAAATGACGGATTAACTCAGGGGCTGTACCATGTAACTGGTTATCTGAAGTCTGACGGATTTCTACGGCATCATCAGCAATCAATCGATGACCGCGTTTTACAAGTTCAAGAGCTGTTTCACTTTTACCAATCCCACTACTACCCGTAATTAGCATACCTACACCATATACATCACAAAGTACGCCATGAATAGTCGCCGTAGGAGCTAATTTCCCTTCTAGGAAGCTCGTCAAACGGCTGGAGAAAATAGTCGTAGCCATGGAGCTGCGAAGCACAGGAAGGGCCTTTTCATTACTTATGTCAATTAACTCCTGAGGCACTTCCAAACCACGTGTAATTACAATACAAGGTGTGTTGTCATTACAAATTCCACGAAGCCGACTTTTCCGCTCAGCTTCGGGCAGCATGGAGAAAAAAGCGAGTTCTGTTTTGCCTAACAATTGAACACGTTCTTCTGGATAATATTCAAAATAACCAGCAATCTCTAGTCCAGGGCGGTTCAGGTCATCGACCGTAATAGGTCTCTTTAGACCTTCCTGGCCGGAAATAACCTCTAATTGAAAATGCTGTACCAATTCAGATACTTTTACCTTCTTAGCCATGTAATTTCGTCCTTTCGTCACCTGCGGTATTTGTCCGCTTACTGCGTCCGGTTGGCAGCGATCTCTTTACATTCCGGAGGTAATTCTCCTGCTATCTTAATTGATAACGCTTATGAATGCAATCTTAGCGCCTAACCAAACAAGGTCCATCTAAACAATAAAGCCACCCTTTCGGGTGGCTTTATCAAGAGAGAAAAGATCTTTACAATCTTATCCCAACAAAATGTNNAACCAAGGCCGCTCAAGTAAAGGAGCATTTCGTGACCAAGGTTTTCAGTAACATCAACCAATGAAGTGAAGATTGTGTTCGGGGAAGCTTCCAAGAATACTGGCTCTTCATGGATGTCTTCTGGACGAACGCCCATGATTACTTCTTTACCGATGTAACCTTTGTTGCGGATAATTTGAGCTTTTCCGCCTGGTACTTCAACATCAAGGTTCTCAGCACGGAAACGGATAGAACCGCTCACTTCGGACAAAGTACCATTGATAAAGTTCATTGTAGGGGATCCGATAAATCCAGCTACGAATAAGTTTGTAGGTTCATTGTACAACTCTTCAGGGGAAGCTGCTTGTTGAATGATACCATCATACATAACTACGATGCGATCACCCATTGTCATAGCTTCTGTTTGGTCATGCGTTACGTAGATACAAGTAGTTTCAAGGCGCTTAACCAGTTTAGTGATTTCAGCACGCATTTGACCACGAAGTTTAGCGTCCAAGTTGGAAAGAGGCTCATCCATCAAGAAGACTTGTGGATCACGTACGATAGCGCGTCCCAAAGCGACACGTTGGCGTTGACCACCGGAAAGCGCTTTTGGTTTACGATCTAGCAAATGCTCGATATCAAGGATTTTAGCAGCTTCGCGAACTTTCTTGTCGATTTCATCCTTCTTCACTTTACGAAGTTTCAAACCGAAAGCCATGTTTTGGTATACGCTCATATGCGGATACAGGGCGTAGGATTGGAATACCATCGCGATATCGCGGTCTTTAGGTGCAACGTCATTAACTACACGATCGCCAATGTACATTTTACCTTCGGAGATTTCTTCCAACCCAGCGATCATACGCAAAGTTGTGGATTTACCGCAACCGGAA
>DOJM01000392.1 GCA_003529225.1 Paenibacillus sp. | reverse complement strand
CGGCACATTGTATTCGATTTTCCATTCACATTCTCACGATGGCCTTCATCTTCAAACCAAATCTGGACTTTGTAGCGTACCAATATATTCATAGTAAATGATCCGCTGAGATGAACCTCTTGCCACCGGGCGAAATTTACCTTTATCCACCAGCTGACGACAGTATTTAATGATCGTCATCGTGTGCAATTCAAGCTCTCTCGCGGCATCAGCCGGGCGAAGGACACAATGATGCCGGATGGCTGCCCGCATCAGATCGCGCTCGATTCTGGAATAGGCTCTCTCAGCGGTTGTCTTTGCAGACTCTGCTAACAAATAAGAAAAGAGAATATTCCGCAGCGCGGAGAGAATGAAGGATGGATTTTCTTTTAGCTCATCCAGCGAGATATAGAGCACCGTGCAGTCTTGAGACTGTAGAAAAAGCCCGCGGTTCAAGTCCATCCGGTATTTGCTACGATCCGTTCCATGTGAGCCATAGTCCATGATCTCAAATGCAATACGAGAGGCTCCGATCTCCCACAAAATATCCACAAAATAGGATCTACCGCGCCAGTCCTTAACTTCATATTCTGGGTGTAATCCGTGAAAATGTCCAGCTAGAGGCCACCACACTCGCTCGACAAATAAGCGGTTTCCGTAACCATGACCGCGTTTAAGTGCATCGAGCCGCTCTCCCTTCCTTTGTTTAAGATGATTACATAACCATTCATTATGCTCCCTCTCGAAACCCATTACCTATCCCCTCGCTCTGCAACGAAATATGTTTCTAATCATACAAAACCCCGCCTCTATTCCAGAAGGAAAGGAGACGGGGCATTCTTTGCCTCGTTTGGTTTTATCTATAAATATTGTGCCACATTATCATTAGAATGCACAATAGGAAATCGGCAGGATCATTCAAAACAAGGCTATAAAGGAGGTTTGCGAGGTGATCCAGAGTCTGTGCTGTCGTTTATTTTTATGAATAATTCTTGTTTGCAATCAATAAAATAGGGCCGGAAAATGAAACAATATTCATTTCCTTAGTAAATTCCAGAGATATTTTCCAAATGAATCGCATCGCATTGTATTAAAACTGCCTTATAAATCCNNTATTAAAGAGAAATGCTGGAGAAGGCCGGATATACGAATATACAATTGTATGCAGTAAGTTAGAGTGATTGGGTTTCGTATGGGGATTACGGTTGCTCTTGTGGAAGATTAAAGTTAAAAGCGCGTGCATGATATCTGATTAAACGATTATATAAAAGAGAAGCAACTGTCAACATACCGGAGTATCCGGCCGCACTTCTGCGAAACGGTCCGCTGAGGACTCCCGTTCCATTCTGAGTAGTGCTCACCCTATCTGAGAACGGTTGGTCCGCGTTGGGTTCGACCAGGGTTTTCTGTATAATGGTAAACATTACGTCGGATGTGATGTTAAACGCACGAACTGACAAGTAAACAAAGTCCATCCGGCGTCTGAAACCATGAATCGGAAAGGATGAAGTAAATTGAGTTATACGGAACTGCTGGAACGGAAGAGCGAAATCTTGAAGAAAACGGTCGAGAACTGGGTTTTGAAAGAAAATCGCGACGGAATGAACCTTCAAGAGGCTCATATTTACCAGAATATACTCAAGGAATTTCATCAGAACGAACATGAATTGAATGGGGTGCGAGACGAGGAAGCAGTTAAGCGTAAGGACAACGAGTCCACGGAAAAAGAAGACACCGTAACCGCTCGCAAACATGCGCCGCAAACGGCTTGATCTTAGAAAACGCACGCGTAAGAATATGAGAGGCTGCCCGGGAAGTTTGGGCGGCTTTTTACGTACAATCCGTTCGCCGCCGGCCTCCGAAGCAAAGGCTCTAAAATCCAGACGTTCGTATAATCCAGCAACCTGAGGATATCGCTCTATGACGTTAACCTTTAGCTCCTGTGCGTCACGACTGCCCGAATGTACTGACGGTGCTCGAGTTGGCCCGTATACCTTAAACTGGATTTTCTCAGATGGGTTCGAAATCAACATGAAATCAACAGTTTATATTTGTAAATATTTTCATGATAAATGGAAGACCAATACAACAGTTTGTTAATTTTGTTAAGGCAACGGTTCGCAATGTATGGATTCAATTCTTTCTTTTTTGACCACATACTTTTCTATTCTAGTAGGTATTATCGCTTGATGAAACTACCACCCTTCTGGACAATCCTTCCTCTAGTTGTATATAGTGTATAACGGAAGTGGCACTTAGTGAGCAAGGTACTAGGAGGAGAAATACGAAATGGCAAATATATTGGTAGTAGAAGATGAACGAGCGATCAATGATTTAATTACAATGAATCTCAAGCTGGTTGGACATACATATAGCAAGGCTTACCGTGGACCGGAGGTTTTCGAAATTTTGGAGCGTGAAAAGACTGATTTGATTCTTCTGGATGTTATGCTTCCGGAACTGGATGGTTTTGAGGTGATGCAGCGGATTGCACATATGCAGGTTCCAGTGATTTTGATCACCGCCAAGAATTCTTTGGCTGACCGCATTAAAGGCTTCGAGCTGGGCGCGGATGATTATATCATTAAACCATTTGAAATTCTTGAATTGCTGGCAAGAATCAATGTAGTCCTGCGCAGGGGTGAAAAAGGCACTTCCAGCTTCATTTGCGATAATGTTGAAGTGCGTTACCTGGAACGGCAAGTTTTAGTAGATCAGACACCGGTTGATTTGACCGTTAGAGAATTCGAGTTGCTTGAGGTATTAATTCGTAACCGGAATATTGCATTGTCGAGGGAAAAGCTGCTGGAATTGGCGTGGGGCTATGATTTTGAAGGCGACACCCGCACCGTGGATGTCCACATCCGGCAACTACGTAAAAAGCTGGGCTGGGAAGAACGGATCAAAACCATTTTCAAGCTAGGCTACCGCCTGGAAGTTCAGAGCTAACCATGAGATTCTGGCATAAGATTCTGCTGTCGGTACTCGCTCTCTTTATTGCCGCTCTGGATGTAAGTGTCATTATGGTGATGAAAAAAAGCTGGCAGCTAAACATGGACAGTGAAATGCAGAGAGCATCCAGTGAGCAATTGTTAATCGCCAACAATATTTATGAGAACCTTAATTCTATCCAAGCGCGGGGAACGGCATTGACCCCTATTCTACTGGCCAGCGTCTCTGAGTCCTATGGCGATTATTACCGTAAGCAGGGGATCTATTTGCAGCTATGGGAGAACGACCGAATGATTTACCCTCCCCAAAAAGGACAATTTGGGAAATCTAATTTTGGAAAAGGCGATCAGCCTGTATCCACAGACGAACGCTCTATTCAGCTCTCCACTCAGCTTCCTGCTCCTTACCAGCATTTGCTGCTTGTCTATCAGCGTGATATCAGTGAGCTCTTCAACAAGCAACAGGAACTGAATCGCTTTTTTGTAATGATTAACTGGATCGTGGGACCCGTTCTGCTGCTACTTCTTTATCTTCTAATCCGGCATCTAAGCAAGCCGCTAAAGCTCCTGTCAGAGACCAGCAAAACAATTGCCGAAGGCGACNNCGTGGAGCAGCGGGTTACCGAACTCTCGGACATGGCTGAAGAGAAACAAAGGATGGTGGATAATTTGGCCCACGAGTTGCGAACGCCTTTGACCAGCATGCAGGGGTTCGCCGAGTTTCTTACCACGGCCAATATTGGACAGGAAGAACAGCAAACTGCGGGCGGCTATATTCTTAGTGAAACCCTTCGTCTCAAGAATCTAGCCTTCAAGTTGTTGGATTTGTCTGTCCTCCGGCATCAACCGTTGGCACTTCAGCAGGTGGATATTTCGGAACTATTTCAAGCTATCCATCAGACGGAGCGCCCGAAATTGACGGAGGCTGGCATAAGATTTCATGTCCAACATACGATATCAAATGTCTGGGGAGATCCCGATTTACTAGCTTCATTATTGGTAAATCTGGTTGAGAATGCGATTCACGCCTCCAAGCAAGGCAGCGAAATCCGTATGCTGGCCTATGAGCTGGATGGAGAAGCCGTGCTAGAAATCCGTGATACGGGAACCGGAATCACCACTGAGATGGCTAAACGTGTGTTTGAACCGTT
>DOJM01000224.1:4604-8377 GCA_003529225.1 Paenibacillus sp. | reverse complement strand
TAGCGGCCACAGTTACTTATTCTGCACTGAATCTGATTTCGCAAGTTTCGCGTTCTTCTGGGAAAATCCGACGTCTGTGGTTGATCTCGGGAGCTTGTGTGTTAGGCTGCGGTATTTGGGCAATACATTATGTTGGGATAATGGCGAATCGCTTTCCGGCGGAGGTCAATTATTATCCAGGCAGATCTATAATTTCACTATTGGTTGGTGTGTTATTCTGCTATTTGGCATTCCGGATCACATCTGTTCCTCAGTTNNGGCTTTTCGGCTATGCATTATATCGGAATGTCTGCTATGAAGATTGTGACGAGGATTCATTATGATATATGGATTCAAGCCGTTGCTGTAATTCTGGTGTTGGTTTCGTCTTATATCGGATTATTGATGTTTCACAAGTTTAAAGAATGCGCAGGGTTTCAGCGATGGAAGCTATACTCGGCATTGTTTATTGGAATTTCAGTTGCCGGATCACATTATACAAGTGTAAGGGCTAGTCATTTCGAATATAACAACTTACTCGGAAGCGAACCTGTTATTGTGGAGACTGATATTGTACTGTTAATTGGAGTTTCGCTAGTAGCGCTACTTATGCTCGCAGTTTCTGCTGGCGCCGTATTTCTGGATCGCCATGTGCTTGAACGAATGGCTTATCAAGATCCACTAACAGAGCTTCCGAATCGGCATGGACTTGAACGCTATTTTAAAGATGAATTTTTCGGAAGTAGATCTGGTGCTGTCTTTATTGTAGATCTAGATCGCTTTAAGTCGATTAATGATACGCTAGGACATGATATAGGTGATATGTTACTGCAGGAGGTTGCTGTAAGATTAATTCATTCTGTAGGAGACAAAGGGAAGATCTTCCGTTTAGGAGGTGACGAATTCCTGATTGCTCTTCCAGATTGTACGCTGGAGGGTGCGCAGGAAGAGGCCGGGCATATTATGCATGAACTTAAGAAATTCTATCCTATTCAGGGCAACGAGCTATATATTACTGCAAGCGTTGGTATCAGTATGACTCCTTTGCATGGGACTGATCGCTCAGCGCTAATGAAGGCTGCGGATACAGCTCTTTATACTTCTAAGGATTCGGGTAAGAACAAATGCAGTGTGTTCGACCTAGAAGCAAATCGTCATCAGTTGCGGCGGATGTCGCTGGAGAAGGATCTTCGTAAAGCGTTGGCACGTTCTGAGTTTATGGTTGTGTATCAGCCTAAATGGGATTCTTATATGAATGTTACGGTAGGTCTGGAAGCATTGCTGCGCTGGAGACACCCAGAGCATGGGATCATTTCGCCTGCGGAATTCATTCCGATTGCAGAAGAGACAGGACTGATTGTTCCAATCACCTATTGGATGCTACATGATGTGTGTGGTCAGAACAGGTTCTGGCATAAGGAAGAGATAGCTAACGTACCGGTCTCTATTAATATGTCCGCACGGATGTTTGAAGATGGGAGTCTATACGATGTTGTAGCCGAAGCACTCACATGTTCAGAATTAGAGCCACACTTCCTCGAACTGGAGATTACAGAGTCCATTGCGATGCATAACATGAAAGAGACGGTTGCACAGCTGTCCAGACTTCGGATNNGGATGAGATCCCAGTGAACACACTCAAGATTGACCAAGTATTTATTCGTAACAGCAAGATGCACTCTAAGAAAGCTATTATCAGCAATATTATTGCGATTGCGACCCATCTTAATATGGAAGTCGTGGCGGAAGGTGTGGAGACACCAGAGCAGATCGAATTGCTGAAATCACTGGGTTGTAGAGTCATGCAAGGTTATTATTACGGTCGGCCGATGCCTGTACATGAGCTCGGTGAGTGGTTTATAGCGAATACGGCAGCATCGTGATCGCAATACATAGAAAAGGGGCTAGCGGCCACGCAGAATTTCTCTGCTTGGTCGCTAGCCCCTTTAAGTTTAAGGACTTACATGAATAAGAAGGATTATACTTTGAAATGTTCAATTAAAATCTGTAGCTTCTCAGCTAGCGAGGACAGGAAACCTGCAGCTGATTCCACTTCTTCCATGGCTGCAAGCTGCTCTTGTGAGGAGGCGGATAAAGTTTCCGCACCGCTTGCTGTCTGATTAGCGACGTCTACGATATTCTGAAGGGTAGCAACGAGACCATCGGAGATGAATGCTAGTTCGCGGACTGTCCCGGAAATCTGCTGGCTTTGTGAAGCCATCCCAGAGACAGATATCTCAATCTCGGAGAAGGATTGCCCTGCCGTTACGATCAATTCCCGGCCTTGGCCCATCTCTTCTGTAGAGCGCTTCATGGTTTCTCCTGCTTGGTCCATCTGATTTACGATGATGCTTACGAGTTGACCGATTTGAGCAGCGGAGTGGGCGGAACGCTCGGCAAGCTTGCGTACGGATTGGGCAACTACCGCAAAGCCTCTTCCCTCTTCTCCGGCTCTTGCCGCTTCAATGGCTGCATTCAGCGACAGCAGATTAGTTTCTTCTGCGATGCTCGCAATCGTGCCCACGATATTCTCGATTTCCTTGGAGAAGCCACCTAAGGTTTCAATTATGACAGCTAAATCAGTAATACTGTCACTGACGATGCTCATCTGCTGTGTAGTAGAATCCATTGCTTCTCGACCTGTTCGCGCCTTTTCAGCGTTACTGGTAGCATTATTCATCGCGTTATCTGCATTTCCTGCAATCTCTGTAATGAAGTGTGATAAGTCTTGTACAGACTTATATCCACCTTCCAGATTTTGCAGCTGTGTACTAGCTCCATCGGCAAGTTCAATCGAAACGTTGACACTGTACTCACCAGCACGGTTAGTTTCTTGTGCACTGGCAGAGAGCTCTTCGGATGAAGACGCCACCTGCATAGAGGTTTCATTGACCTCGGTAATGAGCATACGTAGGCTCTGTGTCATGTCATTGAAATTACGGGCTAAAGTACCAATCTCATCCTTGCTGTTAAATGAAATAGGATCATGAGTGAGATCACCCTGTGCAACAAGATTTACGCCTCTGGATAGCTTCGTTAAAGGACTTACCATTCTGCGGATTAACAGATATGCTGCTACAATAGCAATAACTAGAATGGAGGCCCCAATAATAAAGGGCTGAACAATGATGTCCCGGGTCCGTTCTTGAATTAATGGTCCATCGAAGTTAATAGCCATTAGAGCGACTATAGGCTTGGACGGATCATGATCCTGATAGATGGGGCCGTAGCCCGTCTTGAGTGATGTGCCTTCGTATGTATAAACCTTGGAGTAGGCGGAATGCTTAGATGTAGTGATCGTTTCCTTCTCTTCATCTGAGAAATAAAAAGTATCGCCTGCTTTATAACCCCTTGCTTTAAAGCTTGAATCTGCGGCAAGAACTTTTCCGTCTAAAGACAAAATGAATGCCTCTTTAAAAATAGCTTTATGTGCCACAATCCAACCGATCCGGTCCTCGACAGCCTCCAGTTTGCTTTGATCTCCTTCAATTAATGCGGTAATGTCTGATGGGTCAATCAGCCCCGTTGTAATATTGGCGCATCCTACCAATTCGATACCTGCTGCTTCGTCTACTTGCTTGTATGCAGTACGGTATCCGAAGAACCCAATGGATGATCCAACAAGAAGTAATACGCTGAACATCATCCAAGTTAATTTAGTTGCCAATTTCATTCTTTGCACCAACCTTGACAAATTATGTTTTCGGTGACAATCGCTCTCACTGCTACGATTATAGCCTATCGCTAAGCTTATAACCTTACATAGAATATAGTATTTTTGTGTCGGATATTGT
>DOJM01000224.1:0-4491 GCA_003529225.1 Paenibacillus sp. | reverse complement strand
TAAGATCATGTCTCAAAGGACTTTGCATAAAGAACTCGGACTTACTGTACCTCAGATGGGTCTGTTAAATATAGTAGCGAAAGAGAAGAAGTCGCGGGTGGTACAGCTGGCGGAGTGTATGGAGGTCAAATCCAGTGCCATTACCGTGATGCTCGATCGTCTGGAGGCGCTGGGTTTTATTAAGCGTGAGACGGATGGGTCGGATCGGAGAGCGGTTGTAGTGACCATCACCGAGCAAGGTCAGCAAATACTTGAAGAGGGACATTTCCGTTCAAAACAGCTGCTTGCTGAGCATTTATCTATACTAAAGCCGGAAGAGCTGCAAAAGTTTGCAGAGTACTACCGTATGATCGAGGAACAGGAACGGTAAATCTCTAGCTTTAGCATATGGGTACAGAAAGAAGGCCACCTTCTCCGGAGAGAATATGGCCTTCTTTGAAATACATATCTTATGAATGGCTTATGGTTCAATTGGTTTGTCTGGCAGCTGCGTAATGTAGCTGTGGGAAAGCTGTAGAAGTCTCAATGCTCGGTTGTATTCATCCTCAGTGGCAGCTGGTGCTTTTCCATTATAAATAGGATATTGTGTATTATCTTCAAAGCTGTTTCCCGGAATAAGCAGTCCTGAGCTGGAAATGAAAGAACCAGAAGGTAAATAATATCGCTCTGGCAGCAAATTATAAGTCTGACTGAGCAGATCTTGACCGAAAACTAGATTATTCTCTAATGAAATTCCAAGAAGACCCGCGGCAGTTGGCATGATATCCACTTCGCCACCGACTTGCTCTAAGGTCTGTGGTGCTGTGCTGTCTCCTGCATGAATGAGCAAAGGAATGTTTAACATATCCGCATAGGTATATTCATGACCATAAATTTCAGTCATTAATTGCTTATCATCATGATCGAGAGAATAAATTGGTAGTCCCATATGATCTCCATAAATCATGATCACGCTGTTATCCCATACGCCATTCGCTTTANNGCTGGCAGCTTCATGCGGTATTTTTCCTCAGGAATCGTGAATGGATGATGCGCTGACATCGAAATAACCTGAGCGTAGAAAGGTTGACCCTCATTGCTCATGTCCTTTAGCTTATCGGCTGTCTTACTATAGAGCGTATCATCAGAAGCGCCGAAGAAGAAAACATCATCTTCACCGAAAAACTTGCGATCATAATAATGATCAAAGCCTAGTGATTCATACAACTCACCACGGTTCCAGAACTCTACGACATTGGTGTGGAATGTTGCGGTCTGATACCCATTGTCTTTAAGCAAGCGTGGCAGACTTGGTAGAACCTTATCCACATAGGACATCGTTGCCGCTCCACGTGGAGGGATGTAGGCGGATGTGTTCACTACGAATTCTGCATCCGACGTATTCCCTTGACCTACCATTTGATAGAAATTGGGGAAGTAAAGACTATCCTTCATTACCTTGTTCAGGTTCGGTGTAATCTCTTGCCCGTCTAGCTCAAGACCCATCAAAAAGTTCTGGAAGGATTCCAATTGAATGATAATAAGATTCTTGCCTTTAGCCGTGCCATGAAGTGGAGAACTAACCGCAGTATTAATCCCCTTCACATTGTTGATGGCATCTTGTGTAATATCACTTGATTGCACAAGCTCTGGTTCTTCTTTTGCAAAGATCGTATAGGCTTCATAATTAAGAATACCCATCTCCTGAGCTTTCTTAATTTCGTTCATACTAGCCTTATTAGGCAAAATGTTGAACAAGCATAAACCAAGTGAGACTGCGAATAGAACACTATATTTTATTCTTCCGTTACGACGGTTGATATTTTCTTTTTTATAGACACGGCCTTTCTTATTAAAGAAGAAATAGCCTCCTAGGACAATAATATCTGTAAAGATTAACAGGTAGTAAGGATCCATCAGTGAGAATACGCTGTTGCTGACGGCTGTGACTTGATTCACCTGTTCCGCGGCATGGTAAGTTACAATGACTCCATAATATTTAAAATACATAATGGCTGCGAAAAAGATGGCTGTTACTAATAAATTGACTGTCATGTAATATCCAAGCTTTCGTTTGGAGGCGAACCGCTCAATAATACAGAAGAGCGCCCAGGCAAAAGGAATTTCTGTCAGTAATGACTTCCAAGGCAGCACATCATCAAAAATGACGCCCCAAGCCAGAAATGCTTTTAGGATAAAAAGTATTGTGAAAAACACAAAAGGTTTAATGATCCAACGTTTAATATTAAAGGATGACACAGCTTCCCCCTCTTTCTACATGATAAAACGCCATTTCTCAAACAGGACGAAACAGCGTCAAGACAAAATGGCTCCATAGTAATAAAATTTATTATGCAGGGCTAGCAGAAGAAAGTCAAAAACCGAAAGCGTAAGTATAAGCTTTGTGGAGTGCGTAAAGTTTAACACGCATGGGTGAAAGATGATGTTTATGCTATCACATGGGGTTATCAAGCGATTAAAGGACCGAAATAGACATTGGGAACAAAAAGGATATATGGCTAATTAAGGGAGGTTAGAATAGTTGGATCATACTGTAACCCTATCCGTTAGANNTTCGCAGCGGTAGTATTGAGCCTGGATTTCATGGTACTTCCTCTATGGTTGAAGGAACACGAATTCATCAGAAAATCCAAAAGCAATATAAGGAAGGCGACCGCAAGGAGGTCTATCTGAAAACAGAGATCCCTTATGGGAGCTTACTCTATATAGTAGATGGGCGCTGTGATGGACTGCTTGTTTCGGAGGATGGGAGCTTAACGGTCGAAGAAATCAAATCAACCTCCGGACTGCTGGATATGCTGGAAGAGGGACATGAGGTTCATTGGGCTCAGGCACTGATGTATGCATATATGGTATCGCTGGAGCAGGAGCTTTCTTCTATTCAAGTAAAGCTTACCTATGTCCACCGGGCTACTGATGTGCAAAAAAGCTTGTACCGAACGTTGTCTTTAGATGAACTGATCTCATTTGCTAATGATACCGTAGCCAGATATGCTCCGTACGCTGAGATGATGGTTCGTCATGATGCTAAGAAAGAACAGAGCCTTCGAGAGTTACAATTCCCGTTTCCTTCTTATCGAAAGGGACAACGGCATTTTGCCGGAGCGGTGTACAAATCCATCGTAGAAAAGGTCAGTCTGTTCGCTCAGGCGCCCACAGGTATTGGGAAAACAATGTCAACGCTGTTCCCGGTCCTTAAAGCAATAGGCGAAGGACAAGCTAAGGGATTGTTCTATTTAACGGCTAAGACGGTTACCCGTTTTGCCGCACAAGAAGCAATCTCGCTACTGTTGGCGCAAGAACTTCAGCTGCATGTCATCACACTTACTGCTAAAGAGAAGACCTGTTTTCATGATGAAGGGATTTGCGGTAAGGATTCCTGTCCCTATGCGGATGGCTATTATGACCGGATTAACGATGCAGTAATGGATCTGTTAGAGCATGAGACGCTGATGAGCAGAGACACCCTGGCACTGTATGCTCACAAACATAAAGTGTGCCCGTTTGAGTTCTCGCTGGATGCAGCCTATGCCTGTGATGCGGTGATCTGCGATTACAATTATATATATGATCCTCGGATCAGCCTGAAACGGCTAACAGAGGAGAGAAAGAGAGAAACGGTGCTTCTAGTAGATGAAGCGCATAATCTGGTAGACCGGGGACGAGAGATGTTCTCTGCCTCTTTGCTGAAGGCCCCTTTTCTAGAAATCCAGCGTCAGTACAAGGAAGTAAACCGAAATTTGAGTGCTGCAGCTAAATCGGTGAACGCTTTTTTCATCCTCCTTCGTAAAATTTGTAATGATGAGGGGCAGGGACAATGGACTTCGTTCCCGGAGGAGCTGCCAGCCTTACTTGAGACCTTTTCTTTGGAAGCAGAACAGGAGCTTATTCATCCAAGCGCCAGCATTGTTCCTCTGAATGGAGAAGGAGAGAATGTTCTCCTGGATACCTATTTTGCAGTTCAAGGGATGCTTCGCACCTTTAAGACTTATGATGAACGCTACATAACCTATGCTGAGGTTCGGCGCGGAGATGTGTACTTGAAGTTATTTAATTTGGATCCCTCGTATTTGCTCCGTCAAATGTCTAAGAGCTTTCGAAGTCAGNNCAGTTTAACGGTCTCATCTCCTTTTCAGAAGGAGCAATGGGAGGTGACCGTGCTGCCTGTCTCCACACGTTATCATGACCGGGAAGCTTCTCTAATCCCGTCAACTCAGGCATTGAATCAAATGGTTTCAAAGAAGGGCAATTATCTGGTTTTTTTTCCTTCATATCTCTATTTACAAAACGTATATCAGGTCTTTACGGAGAATTACCCCGAAGTACGGACTTTGATACAGGATACAGGCATGAGTGAGCAGGCTAGGGAAAGTTTTTTAGCTGCATTTAGTCCAGATAATGACGAGACGCTATTAGGATTTGCTGTACTCGGAGGGATCTTTTCGGAAGGTGTAGATCTGCCAGGAGACCGTCTCAACGGGGTAATGGTTG
>DOJM01000569.1:4740-6607 GCA_003529225.1 Paenibacillus sp. | reverse complement strand
TTCGCCATCTTCAGCTTCGTCGATTTCATAACCTTCTTTTTCAAGATACATCTTTAGCAGGCGGCGAATGCGTTCCTCATCATCCACTACCAGAATTCTGTTTAAATGATTGGCCATTTCACAACAACCCCTTCATCAAATACAGTAGAACGTAACCTTAAATCCATTGTGCTGTGTTAGCAGGTAAACTATGCTCAGTCCGTCCCCGCATAAGAATGAAGTCCGGCGATGACTAGATTAACGCCAACTAAGGTAAACATTACGACCAAAAAGCCTAGAACGGCAAGCCAGGCAGATTTTCGCCCTTGCCATCCACGGGCCAATCGTAAATGAAGATAAGCACTATAGAAGAGCCAAGTAACGAGTGCCCAGACTTCTTTGGGGTCCCATCCCCAGAATCTTCCCCAGGCTATTTGCGCCCATATCATTGCAAAAATCAAAGCGCCTAATGTGAAAATAGGAAAGCCAATGGCTATCGCCCTATACGTTATCTCATCTAGATCGCCTTCATCAATCCCGTCCATAACCGGGTGAATCGCTGCGCCTAGTGGCTTGCGTACGATCAAGCGAAGGATTCCGTAAAGGAATAATCCGGAAAGGATCGACCAGATTACAGTATTAAACTTCCGGCCAGCATTCACACCATTCATCCATGAAGGAGCTTCAAAGAGAGGTTCTTTCATGCCAAGAAACGACTGGAAGCTTTCAATTTCGCTATTGTGAGGAGCCACAATCGGCGGCATTCGATAACTCACTTTCTCTATTGTACTATTTTCCTGCCCTGCGCTGTCAATCGTAACGTTGGGACGGACAAAAACAGTCTCATAACCTGCTCCGCGGAAAGCAAAAACTGAACCCAGAAACCCAATTATAACAATGATTGAAAAGAGAGTAAATTCAATCAGTCTCTGTTGCTTACGGTCCGCCTTTTCTTTACTGGCAAAATTAACAGTCCGCANNAGAGATGGAATTAACGGCTGAACCTCCTGTGGAAATACAGCTGCGTACGCCATCACAATAATGCTAATTGGAACTGCAAACAGACCGAGAATAACTTTGCGATCGATCGCGTACATCACTGTAAAGGCTATCATAACCATCATGGATAAGAAAGTCATGAACTCATACATATTGCTGACTGGAATATGTCCTGCACCAAACCAACGTGTAAAGAAATAAATAAGATGAAAGATAAGACCTATAGAAGAAACAATAAAAGCTATTTTACCCCATCGAGCAGTATGTTCCTCTGGCTTGCGGCCCGACCACTTGCGACCCATGATAGCGATAGTGAATAACATAAACGACCCGCTGTATAATAAGAATGCGGCAATAAAGACGGCACTGCTGATATCGAGCAAGCTCATGTGAGGCCTCCTCCATTATCTATTGATTTTTCATCGACTACCATATCTACTTTTTCTAAAATAGAAACGATCTCACGACGGAAACCGAACCAATTCTTATTCGTATGTCCTCCAAGTATTAGCTCTCCGTTTACAACGGTAAGCCAGATGCGTCTATGCTGCCAGTAAAATCCAATGATTAAACCCAGCATCACGATTGCTGCACCTAACCATACAAAAGGCATGGCACGATCAATACGTATATTCAAGTATGTAGTCGATTCCGAAAAATCAACATCGCTCATGTTGTCCACTTCAAGCTCAAGAAATCTATTGCTGCCACCAAGCTTATCGTTAATAGCCACNNGAAGTACTGCTGCCCTTCCGCTGGCAGATTCGGTCCTTGAATCAAGAATAAGAATGCAGGTGCATTCGGATAAGGCGACTTAGATATCGGCTGACCATCCTCATTTAGTCCAAAATCCATATACTTCTCTTTTAAAGTCATCGTATAGGGTCCC
>DOJM01000569.1:0-4714 GCA_003529225.1 Paenibacillus sp. | reverse complement strand
TTAAGCACAGGCTGTACAGAACGCAGCACAGGTGTTAGATCATAATCAAACTGATACGCTTTCAATCCTTTATAATCCAAAGGTGAGTTTACTTGGATATTATGCGTTGTCACCTCGGTTAGCTGTGGTTCCTTAGTAGGATCTGCACAATCCGCGGTACATTTATATAACACTGCTTTAGTTTGGAATAATTTTGGAAGGATCTTTTTGCCTCGAAACTCCTCAGGCATCTCTTCATCCGTATAGAACTCTACGGTGAATTTCTCGTTTTTTAAATAGTAGGTAGTATCCGGAATCTGTGTAATCTCCCCTTGCGGGAAAGCAAGATGCTGATCCATGTTGAGACCCGGCAATCCTCTTGCCAGTACAGCAAGTAAAAAAATAATCAAACCAATATGTATTACGTAAGGTCCCCAGCGGCTGAAGCGGTGTTTCTCTGCTAGCAGAGCTCCTCCATCCGTCTTGACTCGGTAGCCCTTTTTACGCATAGGCTGAACCACCCGAGCAACCCAATCTTCCGGTTCTTCTTGCACTTCAGTAACTAGCACAGCCTTTTGCCGAGTTAAGAACTGACGATGTTTCCGAATTTTCTGCCTAGTTAATGCCTTATATAGCGGAAGTACTCTGTCCAAACTACAAATGGCTAAGGAAGCGCCAATCATTACGAGTAGAGTCACAAACCACCAGGATTCGTATGTATGTGAAAGTCCAAGCTTATAGTAGATGTCCCCAGCTGTTCCGTACTCCTGCTTATAATAACTTGATGCATCAATATTAAGGAAAGTACTCTCCTGAGGGAAAATGGTTCCCAGCATAGAGCCTAGTAGTGTCAATACGATTAGATAAATCGCTATTTTGACAGATGAAAAAAAGTTCCAAACCCGATCAATAATGCTTGGATTAACACGCTGCGAACGACGGGCTACACCATCATAACGCATTTCCAGATTCTCGCCCCAGTCCGATTCTTTGCCAAGCGGCTTTCCGCATGCTTCACATAGAACAGTGCCTACAGGGTTCTGGTGGCCACATTCACATTTGGTATTGGTTATAAAAGCCTCGCGTTCACTCATCAATCCACCAGCTTCCCAATTTGATCATCTAGTGAATCTAAATCAAGCTGGCCAATATGAATGCTGTCAATTTTACCCTTTGCATTAATAAAAAAAGTAGTGGGGAGTGGAGAAATACCATAACTTCGCACAGCGTCTCGTCCCGTGTCCATCAAAATCGGAAAATCAATGTCGACTTGCTTCACAAAATTCTCGACGGTCATCTGATCTTCACCAACGTTGATTCCAATAACGACTACATCTTTGTCCTTCCATTTTTCCCATTGTGCTTGAAGAGCCGGCATTTCTTTTACACAAGGCGTGCACCATGAGCCCCAGAAATTCAGCACAATAGCCTTACCCTTATACTCTTCTAACGTATGCCCACGTCCGTCAAGACCCAGCAAATCAATGGCAGGTGCTTTACTACCTTCCTCTGGTTTTCCGCTTCCACCAAATACAGAGGAACCAATGGCATAACCACCCACTAGAACGATTAGAAACAGAATTACGATTTGAATTGGTTTTCTCGCTTTACCCACATTTAAAGCCCCCTTCTGTGACGCAACTCATACTTATGTTGTAAGGTGTGAACATCCTATGAACATTATAGCGAATTTCGTCACAGCATTAGGGGGTTTAATTGTGAATATTGTGTGTCTTTATGACTCTTTACGTGGAGTTCTTTCTTTTAGCAATCCTGCTTTGGCAATTTGCTGCAGATGGTTAATTTCATCTTTGGTCAAATGACGGTAGGATCCACGTTTAAGATTTTGCAGCATAATATCCCCGAATGAAATCCGCTTCAGACGGAGAACGGGGTGTGAAATCGCATCAAACATGCGTCGTACCTGACGGTTACGTCCCTCGTGAATCGTAATGCTGATTACTGCTTCTTTATTCACTTCATCAATATCTTTGTACTCTACTTCGGCAGNNGTGCGGTACCGTGCGGAATACCCTTGACCGTAGCGTGATACGTCTTAGGTACATGATGCTTAGGATGGGTAAGTAAGTTAGCGAAATCTCCATCATTCGTTAACAGCAGCAGTCCTTCCGTATCGTAGTCCAGACGGCCTACAGGGTAAACCCGTTCTGTAATTCCTTTAAGGTAGTCTGTTACAACCTTGCGACCCTTTGGATCGGAAGCACTTGTAATAACTCCTTTAGGCTTGTTAAACATAATATAGATTTTGTTTTCGCCCCGGATCAGTCTACCGGAGACTTTAATAATATCTGTTGCGGGGTCTACCTTCGTGCCAAGCGTAGTTACGAGTTCCCCGTTGACTTCCACTTTACCGGCCAAAATCATTTCTTCACATTTACGTCTGGACGCCACACCGGCCTGCGCCAAAATTTTCTGTAATCTTTCCATTTTCGACTAGTCACCTCAGATTAATGATAACCATCAGAGGGATAAATCACAAGTTCATTCCATGGAAAAAATGCTCCTGGGCAGTAATTATTGTGGGGTTCGATGATTAAAGGGTAAATTTGGTAGCGCTCTACCAGTTCTAAAATGAGTTTACCCGTGGCAAATAGCTGTTCCCTCCTTCCAGATAATGGAGGAATGCCATCTTCCCAACTGAAATCACCTTCCAAGCAAATGTGAATATACTCCGGATCGGTCAGCAGCGGCGCTGCATAAATGGCTCCGTCCACACCAACCCAGAAATCAAAGCCTTTGCCATTAATGGAAGTACAGCGGGATTGATGCAGAATAAAACCTTTGTAGTTCATGGCGGATTGCCTCCCTCCACATTGCTGCAATAGCATATGTTGAGAAAGGCAAGGGGGTGACGCCACCTACCCAAAAAGCAGGAGGCAAACCGCGATCGCGGCGACGAAGCCAACGACATCAGAGAAGAGACCTACCTTAAGTGCATAACGTCCGTTACGTACACCTACGGCTCCAAAATAAACCGTTAATACATAGAGCGTTGTGTCCGTGCTGCCTTGTATGGTAGAGGCAATCATGCCGATTAGAGAATCTGGANNCCATGAACGCGAATTAGATCGGTAGTATAAGCAAGCGAGCCTGTCCCTGTGAGGGGCCGCAAAAGACCGAGCGGCAGTACTTCTGGTGGTACGCCAAGTCCCCGCAAGGCAGGGGATATGAATCCCATTAGGAAGTCGAGTGCGCCCGATGCGCGGAAGACGCTGATCGCTACAAGCATCCCCACAAGATGAGGAATAATCGCGATTGCCGTTCCAAATCCATCCTTTGCCCCTTCAACAAATGACTCATACACCGGGACTCTACGCGTAAAAGCATAGAGCGGGATGAACGTAATCATGACCGGAATCGCCCATGCCGATAGAAGACTGATTAATTGGTACAAGTCATGCTCACCCTTTCAATGAAGAATTAGGCATCGACGTCTTGGCCAATGGAGCAGAACCGGACTTTGCTGACGGCGGCTTTGGAGGTTTACGCAGCATTGTCATCCTTCGGAAAAATCGGTCAGCTGCAATTGCCGCAAGTGTCGCCACAGCCGTTGCGGCGAGTGTTGTGCCTACTATTCCCGCAGGATCTGCAGAATTGTAATTCAAACGGATGGCAATTAGTGTCGCAGGAATCAGCGTAATGCTCGCTGTGTTAAGCGCTAGCAAGGTACACATAGCTGGCGTGGCCGTTTCTTTATCCGGGTTGAGCTTTTGCAGCTCCTGCATCGCTTTGATGCCCATAGGTGTAGCCGCATTGCCGAGTCCCAGCAAATTAGCGCTCATGTTGGAGAGAATATATCCGATTGCAGGATGGCCCTTCGGCACATCTGGAAAGAGGAAGGATACGATTGGGCCAAGTATCTTGGCTATTTTTTTAAGCAAACCAGCATCCTCTGCGATACGCATGATTCCAAGCCAGAATACAAGCACACTTATTAGGCCGAAGCTTACTGTAACCCCACTCTTGGCTCCGTCGAATACGGCGGCAGTAAATTCATCCATTCTGCCGTTAACGGCGGCGAACAGAAAACCGATGATGATCATTCCTAGCCAGATCCCGTTAATCATGGATACGCCTCCCTCTTCATTATTCAGCCTATCTGTTTACTTGGCGCTTTCGCCCAATTTAAATAACGCCTTCAGTGCACTCCCTATAGCCTGAAACCAATTATCAGCAGGATAAGCGTGTGCTTGGGTTGTGCTATATTTTTTAATATAAGCGGATTCCTCAGGNNGAACGAGAACCCCTTGCAATCCAAAGTTTGATCTTGCAGTTTTGGCTGAAGCCGCAGGGATCTGATTTAAGACAAGTTTGGTGGTCACTCTATCCTGCTCGCCTTGTCCGAGCGGATAGGCAAATTTATTGGCTGTCACGAAGTTATAACCGCTTACGGGGTCCCCACGTTCGATTAATGTCTTTAGCGGATAGTGATTAAACCCAAAGTTTAGCAGTGAGGCATGATCATTCCAGTCATCACCATCATTTATGGTTACTGCGACAAGCTGCTGGCCATTTCTGGTCGCTGAGCTGACAAGGCAGCGTAGCGCTTTTTTGGTATACCCTGTCTTCACACCGTCTGCACCCTCATATAAGTACAGCATTTTATTCTTGTTTCTCCACTTGTAGTCCCATTTCTCATTTGGATTGTCCGCAGTTTTCTCCTGCGTCTTCACAATCTCCTTAAATACAGGATTATGAAGGGCATAAGCCGTCA
>DOJM01000290.1:3641-3860 GCA_003529225.1 Paenibacillus sp. | reverse complement strand
CAATCGTTTCTTCTAAAATTGAGAGTGGAAAGGGCGTAAATGCCGATTCCGCCCCAGATAATAATCCCTTAACAACATGATACTGATCTCTTTCAATGCGAATAAAAGACATTTAGGCACTCCTCCGCTATGGTTATAGTGACGCATACAAGAAGGTTTGTTTCGTTTCGAACAGGGGCCGTCTGCGGCAGCCCCAGCACTATAGTGTCCCGTTAGTTG
>DOJM01000290.1:3249-3520 GCA_003529225.1 Paenibacillus sp. | reverse complement strand
CTTACTCGTGCTTTCGGCATATTCTCGCAGAATCCAACCGCATTGGCCGCAAATGAAAAGAATCCGGTCGCTAAGGTGCTGATAATCCGGTCGCTCCGGTCTTTTCATTGGTGTCCGCGAATAGATGCCACCCTCGTCAAAGCTATGCGCGATCTTGATCTCGCTTTCCAGGCAATCCGGGCATGTCAAGTTTTTTCTGATTTTTTCCAAATCCATTGAGTCCTCTCCTCTAACGTCTTTTAACAGAATGTCGCTAGACCAAAAATAAGAA
>DOJM01000290.1:0-3121 GCA_003529225.1 Paenibacillus sp. | reverse complement strand
ATCGTGTCCCGTTAGGTTAATGCACCTTTAGAAGAAGTATTGCTTCATGCCTATAATTCTCGAGATCATTTTCTTCATCCACCCAGGCAACTTCTTCCGGTCTTAGCTGATAAAAACGAGCAACAGCTTCTTTACCATCAAGTTCACAAGTAACTACAATATTAAATTCTTCCCCTGCGAAGTTACGACGGAGTGTCTTTTCCCATACGTCAATTAATTCTAATGCTATAGAGAGGTTCTCCAAGTGCAAATGGTTTATAGATGTCTCGCACTCAGTACGGTCTGAGTAAGTTGTTTTATCGAAACTNNATTCAACAAAATGGGCGTATTCATCGTTATTACTAGCCCCTGAAGGTTTGGTTTTAAGCAATAGTGTAGACATCGCTTCATTAGTTTTCATGGTAACCTCCAAGGTAATTGAATGAACGAATGTATTGAACAAACGTTTCCCGCTAGTTTAACGCTTCATGTATTTTATTCTTTTCCATTCGTCTGGAACATGAAGCCATAGTGCTGGTGTCAAGCATTCGCTAAAACGTTCATGATAAGAATATTCTCTAATATAATTCCATACAGCTTGATTTATTGAATGTATTTCGTCTTTGGTTACTACACCTGTCTGCAAATTGTTGTATTCACTTTCAGCAATTTCAAAAGTTTCGTAATCAAGCCCCACCTCACTATAATATCCATCACAGCAGGTACACTTGGGCCCGCCCATGCCATGAGGACAACCATGATTTTTTTTATTTTCGTCTGAACAATGACACCACCAAGTTACAGCGTTAATTGCTATCCCTGCATTCGAAATTTCCTCAATTAACTTTTCACTTAACTCATACTTCGTAATAATGTCAATGTAACCTGAACCGACAGGATAAGATTGATATTTCTCTAATAAAGTCTCAATTTTATTTTGCAACTCTTTATCATTTTTTCTTAAGTTTTCTAAATACTTCATGAGAAAGCAACTCCTTATACAACCATTCTATCATTATATTATCCTGCCCTTTAGTTGAATAGCGGCAGATTTCTAAAAGGGATCTGCCGCTATTATATGCTAAAAAAATCGTCGATACATTTCTCTCCTGCGTTCGCCACGAAGTTGTGCGTATATTTGCGTGGTTGAGGCTTTCTCATGACCCAACATACCTTGGATGAAATCCAAGGGAGCACCGTTATCAAGGAGTTGGCAAGCATAGGTATGTCGAAAGCGAAGCGGATAAACATTCGTTTCAATCTCTCCTCGATCTGCAAGTCGTTTTAATGCCCACCTTATTGTAGGAATAGCCATGCGTTTAGTTGGGTTGGTATCCGTTACGAATAAGGCTTTACAGGTATCTCCACGACTGGTCAGGTACTTCCTTAACCATACTTTGCACTCTGTCGTAAAGTCACTTCTCTCTGCTTGGAGCCCTTACCGTTTACGACTATAGAGCAGTTTTCCCAGTTGAGATCCTCGATGTTTATCCTCTCTACTTCCCCGACTCGACAGCCAGTACAATAGAGAAGCTCAAGCAGCGCTCTTTCTCTTAATGATTGGCACGAGATCTTAAGATGAATAACATCTTCCTCGACTAAAAACTTAGGAATTCGCTTGTTTGGGTTCTCTTAGTTTTAAAGAGGGATTTGAAGTCAGGTAAGTCTCTTCATACGCATAGCGAAATAGGGATCGGACGAAACGAATTCGATGCCCTAGGCTGCTTGGCTTCAAACGTTCTGCTTGTTTCGCCAAATATTGCTTCAGCATTGGCAATGTAATCTCCGCTATCTCGGGATCACCTAGTTCCGTCATTAGCATTTTGTTTTGGAGGACGTAGGCGTTCAATGTTCTCGGTCTATATCCTTGAATTCGTTTATCAGTCTCATATAGATGCCACAACTCACTTAACTTCATAATAAAATCTCCCCTTAGAAGCTATTACAACTAGGTTTGCTTCTAAAGAGAGGTTTTAATCTTCTATCCTGCTTGAGCTAGCGTTCCCCGTTAGCTAAACGAAGGTTGGCGGAGAATACCCTAATGTTAGCAATTGGTCGACGGCTCGGGCCTACTTTTTGGATAGACCTCAATCCAGGTATTTGGCGAAGCACTCCGTCATTTGGATGCCTCTATGCCAATCCGGCCCTCCGTTTTCAATCGTCCAGCACGCCTCAAGCACGCCTCGTACCACACCCCACATCGCGATTCGGCGAGGGTCCAGGCCAAGGCGATCGGCCATAATCGCAATCCGGCCCCGTAGCACCTGCTCGCAATTACCACCTCGATCAACGTAGTTAAGCAGATACTGGATAGTATCAAAATGGATATCGCCGATGATGCCTTTGGGGTCAATGACAACCCATTGCTCTTCTCCTTGGCGGAGGATGTTTTCATGATGCAGGTCTCCATGCAGTAGTAGATTCTCTCTCGTGGTCGTAATGAGATACGCCAGACATTCTTCGGCATTTTCCACCCAGCTCTCAGGCAGTGGCGCTGCAGTGTTTACATCGTCGAATCGCTCGCGGTATCGCTCGATTGCCGCGAAGTGTTGTTTCATGGACGGGTACAGACTACCGGTTGGTGCAGGAAGGTGAAGGCGGCGAAATACTTCGCAAAAGATATCCGTCGCACTCGCATCATCCTCAATTGTCGACAACGGTGTGCCAGGGTCGGCACCCTCCAGCAGGGCCACGCCCCACTCCTCGTCTGCATCTAGCACATGAATCGCCCCCCGGCCCTCATAGGCACGAAGCACACTAACTTCCCTAGAAAGCTCGTCCTTCATGAAAGATGATTTTAGGACTGCTGGCTTCCCGTCACTGCGCTTTGCGCGGAGTACGAAGTTATAGGATAAATTGGAAAATGGAGCTTCTGGACTAAAGTCGAAGCGGCTTGCACAGTCGGTAATCAACCCAGGCAGCACTTCCGCCCATGCTATGCCTTGCTTACCGTAGAGTTCGTGCATTCTTTCAATAAAAGTATCAGGGATCACAATCATGCCGCAATGGCTCCTTTCAGCGAAGTAGTCTGCTTCTACTCTTCTTCGACATGAGATGATGTAAAATCCTGTTTCTCCCAACTCCAGCATTCTTCTGATAAGTTGTAGGTTAATTTACGGTGAAACCGTATCATGAATGAACA
>DOJM01000295.1:2986-3270 GCA_003529225.1 Paenibacillus sp. | reverse complement strand
GTCAGCATATTATAAATGTGCCAATAACTGATGTAATCGTGAACAGAGAAAAGTCAATTAACATGGAAACAGACGCTTTTAGAAATGCTTTGACCGGTGCGCGTGTTGTTTTTATTGAGCGGCGTGCCAAGTATATCTTGTTTCACCTACATGATGGAAGAAGACTATTTCTACATTTGATGCTAGGTGGAATACTTTTTTATGGCACCGAGGAAGAACGGCCGGATCGTAACACACAGGTTGAAATCGCATTTGGTGATCATACCCTTTACTTCATAGGACTT